>JAHWYE010000377.1 GCA_020028195.1 Nitrospirota bacterium | reverse complement strand
CTGAACTCCGTAGATCGTATGCTCGACGACCGCCTTAAAATCTGAATCCAGGATCTTGTCGATCCGAACCGAGAGCCCGCCGCCACACGCTTTGTACCGTGGATGGGCTTGCTTGTCCAAACCCAGCACGGCCATGCCGGCGCGGCTGAGCTCGTAGGCAGCGGTCGCACCGGCCGGTCCCATACCCACCACGAGCACGTCGTAGGATTTGGCCTCAGGAATTGCGTGCATGGGATGGAATCTCTATTGCCCCAGGTACCAGCCGATGCCGTACCGCTCAAGGAAGCTTGTGATCAATGTGAGCGAGTTGGCGTAGATCAAGACCCCGACCACCACGAGGAACACGCCACTGATGGCCGACACGCTCCACAGGTAACTCCGGACTTGTTTGAAGTAATCGAGAAACCGATCCACCCCCAGGGCGGTCGCAAAAAGCGGGAGGCCGAGACCAAGAGAATAGGACGTCAGCAGGGCCACCCCGTCCGTCAAGGCATCGGTTGTGCTCGCATAGAGCAGAATGGTGCCCAGGACTGGTCCTACGCAGGGTGTCCACCCGGCCGCAAAGGCGACCCCGATCAGGAATGACCCGAGATAGCCGGCAGGACGGCTGCTGAAATGCAGTCGCTTTTCAACCTGCAGGAACCGCAGGTTCAAGACCCCCAGGAGGTAGAGGCCGAAGATGACGATGAGAACGCCGCCAATCCGCCGAATGTAGTCTTGATAGACGAACAGCACTTGGCCGATCAAGCTGGCCGATGCGCCAAACGCCACGAACACCGCTGTAAAGCCGGCAATAAAGAGCAAGGAGTTCAGGATAATGGATCGTCGAAACTTCTGTCGCTCCGTGACATCCGCCAGTTGTTCGAGCGAGAGACCGGTAATGTACGAGAGGTAGGACGGGACCAAGGGGAGCACGCAGGGGGACACAAAAGACAGCAGCCCAGCCGTAAAGGCGGCGAACAGAGAAATCTGCTGAATCGACTCGCCCATGGCTAGGAGGCTTTTAACAAGGTTTGGATGAGCTGGCGCGCTTCCTGGCTCCCCCAGTCACGGGCCCCGAAGATCCGGTGTTTGATCATGCCCTGACGATCCACCAGAAATGTGATCGGCAGGGTTCGAGCTCCGTAGGCGATTCCCACGCGAAAATCGGAATCGTGCAGAATCGGGAAGGTCAACCCCAGCGATTCCTTGAATGGACGGGTCACGGCGACCCCTTGAGGATCCGTTGAGACGGCCAGAATTTCAAAGCCCTTGCGGTTGAACTCCTGATACAGCTGCTCCATCGCCGGCATCTCGACTCGGCAGGGACCGCACCAGGTGGCCCAGAAATTCACCAAGACGACTGCCCCCCTGTACTCAGACAAGGAGATCGGCTTGCCGTCCATATCCCACAACTGGAAGTTGGGCGCAGTGGTCCCCACTCTGGGCCCGACTCGTTCCACCACGAAGCTCGTCTCAGCCGAAGCTTGGGAGGAGGGTTCGGTAGGCTCAGCATCACACCCCACGCTCGCGATCAGGCAAGCTCCCACCAGACTCATCCGAATCCACCC
Source organism: Nitrospirota bacterium (assembly GCA_020028195.1). Classification (GTDB taxonomy): domain Bacteria; phylum Nitrospirota; class Nitrospiria; order Nitrospirales; family Nitrospiraceae; genus NS-7. Next base: position 994 of record JAHWYE010000377.1, on the reverse strand, counting down.
CCGCACCATCATGGCTCGTCGCCTCTTCATGTGAGAGGGGGAGCGGCCTGCACGGACTTGGACCCGGCCTTCAGCAATTGGGTGACGATCTGAAGATTGTCCAAGACGGTCCAATCCCGTGGACCAATGACTTTCTCTCTGAGGATACCTTGCTGGTCAATGATGTAGGTCTCGGGGACTCCCATGAGCTTGTAGCGTTTGTCGGTCTGTCCCCAGGAATCAATCAGGATGGGGAAGGTCAGGTTGAGAGCCTTGACGAAGGGGGGGATATCCTTCTTCGTGGTCACGCGGTCAATGCTGATCGCCAGAATGACCAAGCCGTCCTTTTCAAAATTCTTGTAGAGGATTTCCATGGAAGGCATTTCTTCTCGACAGGGTTTGCACCAGGTCGCCCAGAAATTCAGGAACACGACCTTCCCGCGGAAATCCGAGAGCCGAAGCTCTTTATCGTTCAAATCAGGAAGGTAGAAGTCGGGCGCCACCTTGCCCACCGTGAGCGGCTCATACTTGGAACTCTGCATCCACACCAGCCCGAAGACCACCGCCAGAATAGCCGCCGACGCCAAAACGATCACGAGCTTATTCGACCGTGCTGGCGAAGACTCCGCCTGTGGGGCAGATTGGATTACCGATTGGTTATTCATACAACGTCAACGCAAGGAGCTTTTGGCTTATGGCATATAGCAAGATCCGTCAGGCCATAGGCTATACGCCATCAGCTCTTGTCCTCCTGCTATAAGCCATTAGCCATCAGCCAGGGTTAAGCGTAGGCGTGGAGGCCTGAGAGCAGGAAGTTCACGCCCCAGAAACAAAAGACCACCATCAGAAACCCAAAGATGGCATACACGGCCGCCCGCCGGCCTTCCCAGCCTCGGGTCATCCTCGCATGGATGTAGGCGCCGTAAATCAGCCAGACGATCAAGGACCAGGTCTCTTTCGGATCCCAACTCCAATAGCCTCCCCAGGCATAATTGGCCCACATGGCCCCCAGGAT
>JAHWYE010000376.1 GCA_020028195.1 Nitrospirota bacterium | reverse complement strand
GTGTAGAGGATCTCCTGAAGCTCGCTGGCCGTGGCAATCGGCGCATCGCCATCGAGCGCCGCCCTGAGCAATTGACTGACAATCTGCCCATGCAAGGTCACCCCTCGCATGTAGCCATATGGCGTGTAGATATCATCCGGCACGCTGTCGGCCCTCACGCCAATCAGCACGACCTTGTCCATGATGACATCGGGAGCAACTTGCCCCGAAAGAAGGGCCGTCAGGCTGAAGGTCGCGGGTTCGGCTCCTCCGCCCTTGAAATCCAATAGAATCTGGTACCCGCGCGCATCGGCACGGATGTACCCTCCGTCCGAGGCCTGAAACGGCTCAAGGGTCGTCGGCCCCAGCCGTAGCTTCCCCGGATCCGACGGATCCGGCTGCGGACTGATTCCTTCCGCCTTGAGATAGAGCTGCGCCAGTCGCATCCCGAATGCGGTGACAACCTGGCCATTCGACTCCAGATAGAGCAAGGCGCGCCGGATTATCCCATCATCGTCCACCAGCACGTCGCTGAACCCGACTTGCTCAGTACCCTCTAAGATCGGCGGCGGAGGAACCCCGCGCACGTGAAGGCCTCCGACTCTCGTGACCGTGATGATGTGTCGATTTTTGGCAAGCAAACCTTCCAGTTCTTCCCGCCGGCCCGGCGGGACCTGGTAGTTCCGATAGATATCCAGCCCAATGGCGCGCGGGTGAAACTGGATCAGACGATCCAGGACCGTCACCAAGGTGGCGTCAGAGATGGGATACTGCCCCCCTTGGTTACCAATATCCTCCTCGGTGATCGCGATGAGGGCAAGGCGGGGGTCAGGTCCGACCGACTCAGGCCGCGATCGGATGAGCCAGTCATAGAGTTTCAGTTCGAGAGGTTCAAGGAGTCCGGTCTCTCGCAGGCCGAGGGCGAAGAGTGCGACGAGCAACCCCGCCAGCAGGCATATCACCGGCAAAGAGCGTGGAAGTCTCCTTTGGGCACTCACGGTGTGATCACTAGGCTACAACCAGTCATTGAGGAGTAAGAACGGCGCCCAATAGCTGGGATGCCGATAGGCTGGGTCCTGGATGAGCTCGACCTGCGCTCGCTGTAGCGCGACAGCCTTAGACGCCGAGGGATCCTGAAGCTGCTCGTAAAATGTCTTCACCAGCAGGGAGGAGGCTTCGTCATTGATGAACCAGAGCGTGGCCAGGGCGCTGCGGGCGCCGGCCTTGATCGCCACGCCGGCCAGTCCCAGTGCAGCCCGATCATCGCCGACCGCGGTCTCGCAGGCGCTCAAGGTCAGCAACTCCAGCGGCTCGTCCCTGAAACGGAACAATCCCACCGCGTCGCTCAACTGGTTCATCGTCAACCTGTCGTCAAAGGTCAGGAGGAAGGTGTCTTCGACGCGGCTCTCGAATTTGCCGTGCGTGGCGATGTGCACAATGGTGAAGGGTTTCTGCATCTCTTTCTTAAAGCTGGAGGAAATGAAAGCCTGGTTCAGCATCGGACGGCTTCCATAGATATCCTCAAGGGCTCGTAGCTCCGTTTTGACATTCGGCAGTGCTGAAAACCCTTGGACACCATCGGTCAGCCCTGCGGAGAGCACCTTCACACGGCTCCGGCGAAGTGGATGAGGGTCCGTCAGATAAAGACCAGGCGTCGTCGCAATCGCATACCTGCTGATCAGAAACTGCTTGCCATCGTGCAGGGCCGCCAGCGGAATCGTTCGCAGGGAGCCGTCTGGCACCACGACCAGGGTGTCGATGCGGAAGCTCGCAAAGCTCGGCTCAAGAGGACGAATCAGCCAGTCATAAAGTTGCTGCGCATGAGGCAGATACTCACGCGTGGTGCGTTTCTCCAGCAGACGACGAAAGGTGCGGACCTCCTTCGTGAGCTGTGTCGAGGGAACTGCCACCACCACGCGCTTCAGTCCGTTCGGCAGACTGACGAGCAACTCGGTCCGATCCGCGAACATGATCGGATACACGACCGCGGTGGTTTGCGAGACGGTTTCTACCGAGCTGATCCGCGATTGCACCGCGTCGACACATTCGTCCCGGAAGTAATCGCGCAACTCGGCCGCCTTCGAGGCTTCAACGGCGTCGCGCGCAGCCTTGAGATAATCCTGCGTCGCGGCGCTCTCCTCCATGAGGGCGGCGCGTTGAAGCAAGAGGTCGGCATACTCAGTGTAGAGAGGCCGGACTGATGCCGGCGCGGTGGAGCCCGGAATCTGAGCGGCAAGCGCGACCTCCAGGCGAACGGGTTCCAGGGCGTAGGTTGCGCCGCGGTAGGCCCCGATCGCCTCATCCAGTTTGCTCAGCGCGGTCAACAGGCGGCCCATTTGCCACTCCCACCGGTAGAGCGACTCTGGCGCCTTCGCTGACTGGGCGGCAAAGACGGCCCGCCTGGTGAGCGGTAACGCCTCTTCATACCGATGTTCCATCTCATAGAGATGGCCCCAATGACCGAGCGCGTACGAGAGCGTTCGAGCATTCCCGAGACCCTCGGCCACCGCGGAGGCCTCTTGCAGGAGCGAGGCCGCCCGCAACAGCAGCGGTTGGGCTAGCTCGGG
>JAHWYE010000108.1 GCA_020028195.1 Nitrospirota bacterium | reverse complement strand
TCCCTCGTGTAGACCTAGGCGGCCTGCTTAACCCCGCCGTGGAGCCTGCTGATACCCTTGGTGAGAACGACGCTAGTTCGGCCAGGGGTCCCTAGAATGAAGGAAAACTCGGATCGAAGCAAGGACGCCGAGGGCTCAGTGTCTGCGGAGTCCCCGGCGCTCCTCTGTCTGGTGAGGAAGGATCGCGCCGAACGCCCTAACTATACTGATCCTCCGTGTAGCACTGCTTGATCGCCCAGAACACTGCCTCCTTGAGTTTCTTGATTTGAGGATCAGGAGGATCGTGACGAATCTTTTGCAGTTTCCGGTCCAGCGCAAAGAGCGGCTCAACGGATCGTTTATCCGGGAGCTTGCCCAGGGACCAGGCGATTTCGGTCTGAACCCGGACGTCAATATCGGGCGCGTTCAGCATCTCCAGGAGTGGTGGAATGATGGTGGCATCGCCGTGCGCACTCCCAACGTTCCCCAGCCCCTTGGCGGCAGCTGCCTGGAGTTCTGGATCCTTGGAGTTCTTGAGCATGTCAATGAGGATCGGGATCGACTCTTTGCCGAGGTTCCCGAGGGCCACCGCAGCCTGCTTGGTCAGATCCTTGTCCTTGAGCGCCTCCTTCAGCCCGGGGAGGGCCTTGTCATCCATCATCTCCCCGAGGAGCGAAATGACCTTCAGTTTTCGAAGCTCATTTGTGCCGGGGGCTTCCAACACTTTCAGAAGCCGCTCCGCCTGGCCCCATTCGGCGGTCAAGAGTATAGGGAAGTCGTACTGCTCAAGCAGACTTTTCAGCTTGGTCATCGTGTAGGCGCCGGGATCGCCAGCGTTGGCCGCCTGCGCTGCCTGGACGGCGTCCTCGAAATCGGTTCGCACTTCCTTTTGCCACTTGATTTTGGTCCCGCCCAGCAGGTAGTTCAGTTGACAGGCTGGGCCCTTCCAGACGCGCGATGGCGAGTCTGGCAGATCCGCGTCGCTCCCCATCGTCGTGGTACCTTCCCACACCTTGCGTTGCTCACATTTCACTCGAAAGACCACGTCATGGGATTTGGCCGGATCGCTGACGACCGTGTAGCCCAGCTCGGACAAGCGGCGCGTTCCGACATCTCTGAACTGACTTGAGTCAACCGAGCCCTTGTCAGTCAGAGCAATGGCTTCCACTAAGACAGTCTGGACCTTTGCCAACTGCGCCCGTTGTTCCGGCGTGAAGGAGTCACGGTAGGCCCAGCTTGTTCCTGCCGTGAGGGTCAGCAGCAACGTTACGGCTGTCCCCAACACTCTTCGCCTCATGTCGCACCTCCTTTGGGCAGGATCAAGGAATTACTCACACTGAGATGCCACTGGCCTCGTGAACCAAGCTCCGGAAACTCTCCCAGGTGTCATAGAAATTATACCCTGATCGATTTTCTTGTGCCACTTCATTCATGTCTGTACGCCAGAGCTCGACCAACGCGGACGGCTTACGAGAAAGTGCTAGCTCAGTCTTGACACAAGCCGACCGGTCAGACTACAACCACACAAGTAGCGGAGTGAAACAGGAGCGAGAGTGGCGGAACTGGCAGACGCGCGAGACTTAGGATCTCGTGGGAAACCGTGGGGGTTCAAGTCCCCCCTCTCGCACCATCGCACTTTATAGACAGAGTCGTCCATGAAGCTGGAAGTGACCGAACTCGGCCCGATTAAGCGCGCGCTCAAAATCGAAGTTCCGGAGGAAGAGGTCAACCGACGGTTTGAGCAGGCCTATGCCGAGCTGAACCGGCAGGTCCAGATCCCCGGCTTTCGGGCCGGCAAGGCCCCGCTGGCCCTGTTGGAAAAACGATACGCAAAGGCCGTCGAGGAGGATGTGGTCCGGAGGCTGGTGCCCGACTATTATGATCGGGCCATCAGGCAGACTGGCATCGTTCCGGTGCTGGTCGAAGTCCCACCGCTTGAGCGCGTGAAGATCAGGAGAAACGCGGCCTTTTCCTTCACCGCCACGGTCGAGATTAAACCGAAAATCGAGCTGCGGGATTATCGCCCCCCCAACCCCATCTCTCTCAAGCCGGACAAACGCACGGTATCCGACGAACAGATTGACCAGGCGATTGAGGCATTGCGAGAGCAGCAGGCCCAGCTCCACCCCGCACCTTCCGGAACGGCCCTGGCTGCGGGCGATTACGCAACCCTGGATGTCGAAGGATTCCTTGATCTAGTCCCACTGGAAGGGACCAAGAAGGAAGGGCAGCTCTATAAGGTGGGTTCCCAAACTCCTATCCTCGGGATTGATGTGGACGAGCATCTCCTCAACAAGAAAGAGGGTGAGTTCGTCGAAGTCTCTCAGCCCTATCCAGCCACCCACCCCGACCCTCGTCTGGCCGGAAAATCTGTGGTCTTCCGGATGAGGGTCGGATCCGTGAAGCAGAAGAAGCTCCCCCCCCTGGATGATGAATTCGCGAAGGATTGCGGCCCTTACTCCTCCCTGGCCCAGCTGAGGGAGAAGCTCCGAGCCGAGATAGAACGGGCGCTGAAGAAAGACATCGAAGAGGCCTACAAAGATACGATTCTCAAGCGCCTGGTCGAAACCCATCACTTCGAGGTGCCGGAGACGTTGGTCGAGCGTGAGCTCACGGCCATGGTCCGTCAGCTCTTCGAAGTCCGACGCAGACAGAAAGGGAGGGCGGGGGACTTCGATGACCCGGTCAAGCGCCAAGAAGAGATCAAGCGGCTGCAGAAGGAGCACCTCCCCGAGGCGACGCGTCGAGTGAAGGTCGGCCTGATCCTGGAAGCGATTTCGGAGAAAGAGGGGCTCACAGTCCAAAACGAGGATGTCGAGACCGAGATCAACCGGTTGTCCGCGGACCTAAAGCTCGCGCCCCAAGAAGTTCGTAAACTGGTGGAGGCGGGCGGGGAAGACTCCATGGATGACCTCAAGGGCCGCATCCTGGCAGACAAGGCCCTGGATTTCGTCTATCGGCACGCTGTGATCCAGGGGTAAGGGGAGCAGGGCCGGCTAATCTGCCCGCTGTGCTCCCGGATCGCGCACGATCAGAATGTGCTCGCTCGACGGGCGCAATGGCGGGCAGATCAGCCGCCCGTAATGATTGTAGTAGGAGAAAGATGCCTTGGCCGCAGGTAAAAGGAGAAAAATGTGGTAAGATGGGCCACTATGTGAATGGACGAGACAATTGGAAGAGAAAGGACCGGCTGTCATGCTAGTGCCCATTGTGATCGAGCAAACCAACCGCGGCGAGCGCGCCTATGACATCTATTCGCGCCTCCTGAAGGACCGCATTATCTTTCTGGGTGCGCCGCTCGACGATGTGTTTGCGAACCTCGTGATCGCCCAGTTGTTGTTTCTCGAGGCGGAGGACCCGGAGAAAGATATCAACCTCTATATCAATTCACCAGGCGGCAGCGTGACAGCTGGGTTGGGGATCTACGACACCATGCAGTATGTGAAACCGCCCATCACCACAATTTGCTTGGGACAGGCGGCCAGCATGGGCGCCCTGCTGCTGGCAGCCGGCGCCAAGGGAAAACGCTATGCGCTGCCCAACGCACGGGTGCTGATCCATCAACCGATGGGTGGATTCCAGGGGCAGGCCACCGAGATCGACATTCACGCGCGAGAGATTCTCAAGATTCGAGAGCGACTGAACGAGATCCTGGCCAAGCACACAGGGCAATCCCTCGATAAGATCGTTCACGATACGGAACGTGACTACTTCATGTCGGGCGAGGAGGCGAAAAAGTATGGGCTGATCGACGAGGTCATCAGCCGGCCTCCTAAAGGCACGAAGGACCTACTCAAGCATCATGACTCGAAGGAGCTGGGGAAGGACGGCGCCAAAGATAAATAACTGACGGAGGGGGCATGCCCAAACAGGAGAAGATGGATCGGCACTTGCGTTGTTCGTTCTGCGGGAAGAGCCGCGATGAAGTGCGCAAACTGATCGCCGGGCCCACCGTCTACATCTGCGATGAGTGCGTCAACCTCTGCAACGACATCATCGCCGAGGACTGGGAAGAAGCGAAGGAGGAGATTTCCTCCAAACTCCGCAAGCCGGCCGAGATCAAGCACCATCTGGACCAGTACGTCATCGGACAGGATCGGGCGAAAAAGATCCTGTCGGTCGCCGTCCACAACCATTACAAACGGATCTCGGCCAACGAAGTGGATGACGTCGAACTCCACAAGGGCAATATTCTGATGGTCGGGCCGACCGGCACGGGAAAGACGCTGCTGGCGCAGACCCTGGCCCGCTACCTCGACGTCCCCTTTACCCTGGCCGACGCGACGACTTTAACCGAAGCCGGCTATGTCGGCGAAGACGTCGAAAACATTATTCTCAAGCTGCTGCAGGCCTCCGACTACGATGTCGAACGGGCCGAGCGCGGCATCGTGTACATCGATGAAATCGACAAGATCAGCCGTAAGAGCGACAGCCCTTCTATCACGCGCGACGTCTCCGGAGAAGGAGTCCAGCAGGCGCTGCTCAAGCTCGTCGAAGGAACGGTGGCGAACGTGCCTCCACAGGGTGGGCGCAAACATCCCCACCAGGAGTTCATCCAGGTGAACACCAGCAACATACTGTTCATCTGCGGTGGGGCCTTCGTCGGGCTGGAAGCCATCATCGAGCAGCGGCTGAACAAAAAGGCCATGGGATTCGGTGCGGATATACGCAGCCGACATGACAGTCGGTTGGGCGAACTCCTGGCCCAGGCGCAGCCGGAAGATCTCCTCAAGTACGGGCTGATCCCGGAATTCATCGGACGGCTTCCGGTGGTCGCCACGCTTGAGGAGTTGGACGAGAAAGCGCTCATCCGCATTCTGACCGAGCCCCGAAACGCGCTGACCAAACAGTATGAGAAACTGATGTCGTTCGAGAAGGTCAAACTCAAGTTCACCGAGGGCGCATTGGTCGCGATCGCGCGAAAGGCCTACACACAAAAGACCGGAGCCCGCGGCCTTCGGGCAATCCTGGAAGAAGTCATGCTGGATGTCATGTTCGATGTCCCCTCCCAGAAGCTGATTAAGGAAATCGTGATCACCGAAGAGGTGATCATGGGCAAGAGCCAGCCGATCCGGATGTTCCAGCAGGACAAGGAGATGAAAAGCGCCTAACGTGGTCCGCGGCCGGGCTGGCCTCCTCAGCCCCCTGAGAAAGGGAACAGAGACAAGGAGAACGGGGCGTCTGAACAGGCGCCCCGTTCTTTTTCCCGAGCTCGGAACGTCCTGAAGCGGAAGGGTGTTCTGCCCCATGGCCTGACCGGTCTGAGTTGTATCCAGCTATTCGACAATCCGCCATCCTGCGCTATACTACCCACTAGATGGAAGTTGCGATTGGGAGGACCTGGTCATGAGACTGCCGGTGACTGTCACCCAGGGACACAAGGGGAAGTCCCTCGAACTGGACTGCGAGCAGGAGACGATCACGCTGCTCAGCTTGAGGGGAGAACAACTGGGAACCCTGCCTTGGGAATCCGTCATCGACCAGATCCTGGCGTCACGCGAGCCGAAAGACTCCAAGGAGGCCCGCACCGATCCGCGAGTGTCCCTGTCGGTCAGAGTCAAATACAGCACGCCAGAGGGCAAGGTGTTTGAAAGCCGGGCTGGAGGGATCGGAGGGGGGGGACTCTTCATCGAGAGCACGGCCCCGCTTCCCGTCGGGACCAAACTGACGGTAGAGTTTGTGTTGCCTGACCGCCCAGCGGAATGGCTTGAGGCCAAGGGAGCTGTGGCTTGGGTCTGCCCGAAAGCCGACCAATACACTTTCTCTCCAGGCATGGGCGTGCGATTCACCGACATTTCGGCTGAGGCTCGTGGACGGGTGATGGATCTGGTCAAGTCGCTCAAGCCGATCGGCCGGTCGGTGTAATGGCCGCCGCGGGGAGCGGTTTCTCGCAAAGCCGCCACAACAGACGTGAATGGCGCTCGACCATCAACCCATGACCGGAGCATGCTGAGAACCGCGAGGGGTCAGGTATGAAACTGCAAGTCACCGTCACCGAGGCGCATCAAGGGAAGGCGCTGGAAATTGATTACGACCAGGAAACGATCACGCTGATGAGCCTTAAGGGTGAACCAGTGGGCACCGTGACCTGGAGCTCCATCATTGACTATATCGAGTCAGCAGACGAGCTGGACGGGAGCAGGCACGTGCGTGCTCACCCGAGGGCTCCCCTGGCGGTCAAGGTCCGTTATGCC
>JAHWYE010000107.1 GCA_020028195.1 Nitrospirota bacterium | reverse complement strand
CAAGGTTGATCAGTGAAAGAATGGAGATATGCGGCGCACTTTCCAGCGTGTCTAGTTCTTCACAAAAGTTGGTGAACTTGATGCCCTCGAGATGATAATCAGCGATGATCAGCTCGGGCCGCAGGCGCTTCGCCGCGTGAAGGGCAGAGGGACCGTCATCGAACGCAGTCACCTCGTATCCTTCTGCGCTTGACGCTTGCTCCACCAGCCGTCGTACAGCCGGACTGATGTCAATGATGAAGAGGCAGGAGGCCATGCAAGTCACCAATATTGTTAAAGTATTCTGAACGAATTCGAAGCTAGCAAAGGGTCTCCTCTTTGTCAAGGAAACCCGCTATTTGAGCGACGTTTTGACTTCGGAACGATGGGTGCTTACAATCTCCGCACAGCGGCTGTAGTTCTTCGCAGCGCGGGGTTGCACGAGTCCTAAGAGGTGGGAGCGTCGTGGCAGAAGATGCCGTCGGTCATGAGAGTCGCGCAGACCTTCGGCTGAGAGCCCACACGCTCCTCTGTCTCCAGGGATTTCGAGGTGAGGGGTATAGCCCGTCCTTTATTGACAATCTTGCTCGAATTCACCATGACCTGGCCGAGCATCCCGATCAATGGGTTGAAGTCGTGGATGCCCCTGACACGGTGTGCGGAGCCTGTCCCCATCTGGCCTCGTCTGGTTGCTCGCTCAATGGCGATGGGTTTGAAGAAAGTATGAAAGCGCAGGATCGACTTGTCCTCAGCCTGCTTGGGCTGACGGCGGGAATCCGAGTGCAGTGGAGTGAAATTCTGGGTCGCATTCGGACCTCTCTGACAGGCGAAAGCCTGCCGAGCATTTGCGGCCAGTGCCGCTGGCTACCGTTGGGCTACTGCCGAGACGGCATCGAACGATTGCGGGCAGCGGACAGCGTCACTCCAGCGGGTCTCATTCCGGCTCAAGAACTCCGGCGCGGCAGGATGGAGCCACCGTGAGCAAGGTCAAAGTCGTCTTCTTTGACGCGGCAGGAACCCTCTTTCATGTGAAAGGCTCGGTGGGAGAGATTTATCTAAGCCATGCGGAAAAATATGGCTTCAAGCGAACGAGTGAGTCACTCGCCGCCGTGAAGGAAGCGTTCAAGCGCGCCTTCCGTGAGGCTCCGCCTCCGGTCTTCGCGGTGAGCGAGCCAGCCGAGATCAAACGGTGCGAACGACTCTGGTGGTTCGACATCGTCCACAACGTGTTTTACCGTGTCGGGATGATCGAGCAGTTCGATGACTATTTCGAGGAGGTCTTTCACGCCTTCGACGGTCCTGAACGGTGGAAGCTCTATCCTGAGACGTTGGGCGTTCTCAAGGAACTGAAAGAGCATGGGTTCGAACTGGGCATCATCTCCAACTTCGATACGCGGCTGTTTAATGTGCTGCGAGGCCTCGGCCTCGCCGACCTGTTCGAGACGGTGACCATCTCCAGCCTTGCGCATGCGGCCAAGCCGGCTCCCCAGATTTTCCGGCACGCCTTGGAGAAACACGCGGTAGATCCGGAAGAGGCGGCACATGTAGGAGACAGCCTGCGGGACGATGTGCAAGGGGCTCGTCAGGCAGGACTCTGTGGGATTCTGCTTGCTCGCGAGCCAGACAGGTCAAGTGAAGCCGTGCGACAGCCCAATCAGACGCCGACGATCCGTACACTGGAGGAACTGCCTCAATTAGTTGTGAGGATCTCATGATCCAACCCAAGGCGCGAATCATGAATCTCCCATTTCAGAAACCCCTCTTCGAGGAATTTATCAGCCATGCTCTCAAGAAGTTTGAACAGCATCTCAGAGAAGAAAAAATGAAGGAAGGTACGATCACCCAACGCATGAGAGGGGCCAGAGAATTTGCCCGGTTTTTGACTGACCGCCCCCATCGCTACAGAGAGCACACGACTGGTACCATTTAGAGAGGACGCACTTTACGAGAACAACTCCGGCACTACATCCTTGGCGCGCCCCTGCAAGGAGACATCCACGAGCTCTGTATGGGGGGTGGGGTCAAGGTTGATCTCGACGACGAAGGCCCCCGCGGCCTTGGCGACCGGCGCGAACGAGGCGGCCGGATACACGATTCCTGACGTGCCGATGATCAGCAGAACCTCGCAGCGCCCGAGCGCCTCGTAACTTCGAGCAAGATCCTCCGAGGCCAGCGATTCCCCGAACCAGACGATATGCGGTCGCAGAAGCCCGCCACAGGCAGCGCAGGAGGGAAGAATCGCGATCGGCACCTCTCGGTTCTCATCCACCCGACTGCATCGCGTACAACGCACCTTCCAGATGTTACCGTGAATCTCCGAGAGTTTTTGTGAGCCGGCTGTTCGGTGCAGGCCGTCCACGTTTTGCGTGATCAACCAGCACCGTTCGAGTCGCCGCTCGAGGTCGGCGACTGCATAATGGGCCGGATTCGGCTTCTTCGTGGCAATGAGTTCTCGCCGCCAGTTATACCATTCCCACACCAGGCGTGGGTCTCGCGCGAAAGCCTCCGGGGTGGCCAAATCCTCCGCCCGGAAGTTCCGCCACAGCCCATCGGCTCCTCGGAAAGTGGGAACTCCGCTGTCGGCCGAGATACCGGCTCCGGTGAGCACGGTCACGGCACGGGCGGTCGCGAGTCGTGCCCTGACTTCCCGCATGCCACTCTCACTTTGCATAGTGAATCCTTGCGCGGGCGATTGTACGCTACTTTTTCCGGTCGAAAGTGCATGCTATAGTAGCTTGCTCCATTCGTGACATCAAGCGGAGTCGCCATGCAACAGATCCTGATGGTCGGGGCTGGGTCGGTCGGAGGATTCTTCGGTGCGCATCTGGCCAAGCACAATCCCAATGTCTCGTTCCTGTTGCGGCCACGAACGCTCCAGGCTGTCCGCGAACGGGGGCTGACGATTCGCAGCGCCGCTGGCACCTTTACGGTCCATCCAAGAGCTGCGGCCGATCCTCGTGACTTGCCCAGACCTGACCTGATCATCCTGTCGGTCAAGGCGTACGACCTGGAGGAGGTGATGGATCAAATTGAGCCGGTGATGACCGACCGGACCATGCTCTTGACCCTGCAGAATGGCGTGGATACGGAAGACCGGCTTCTCGCTCGCTTTCAGCGCGATTGTGTGGTGGGCGGGGTCGCTTTCATCTATTCCAAGATCGTCGAGCCCGGCGTGATCGAGCAGTATAAGCGTGGAACGGTGGCAGTTGGGGAGTTGATGGGACAGCGGAGCCCCCGGGTACTCCAGATCGTCGAACTCTTCACTCAGGCTGGCCTTTCCTGTCAGGTGGCGGAGGATATTCGCCGTAGCAAATGGGAGAAGATGTGCTGGAACTGCGTCTTCAACCCGCTCACCGTCATCATCAACGACAGGGTGTCCAAGGCGCTCGACCACCCGGAGATGCTGGGGGTCGTCCATCAGATTGTTGGGGAAGTGGTCGCGGTCGCGGCTGGGCTAAAAGTGCCCTTGGCTGACGACATGGCCGACAAGGTCGTGCGCTGGTCACAAGAAATTCTGGACATCCACACCTCCATGTATGATGACTGGAAGGCCGGCCGACCGACAGAAATTGATTTTTTGAATGGCTATATCGTGAGACGTGGACGGGATCTAGGCATTCCGACTCCGCTCAATGAAGCGCTCACGGCGATGATCAAGGCGATCACCGAGCGGGATCGGAGCGGGCCCGGAACTCTGAGGATTGACGGCGCGGTGATCCAGCCGATCACGCTAGATGCGGCGGCGCTGGAAAAACTTCCAGCGGAACATCAAGTCCATGACGTAAGTGCTCTGTTACTAAGAGTGAAAGGCCGCGGAATCAAGGTGAAGGGGCTGCTCGAAGTCCCAGCGCTCGCCATCGGCGCGGACCATGTAACTTTCCATTCCCAGGATGGCCAGTTTGCCGCCAGCCTGACCATGAAGCAGGCGACAGAACACGGCATCCTGATCTATCAACTCGAGGGAGGGCCGATTCCTGAACCAAAAGGTGGACCCTTCAGGCTGGTCACGCCTGGGCTGGGGGATCTTTGCGCACATGTGAAGGGGGTCACGCGGATCGAGCTGACCAAAGGACCGGGGAAGGACACCAGACCCTCCACGAAAAGCCACTAAGCAACCTCAACCTTAGCCTTAGCTTCTCACCGAATGACTTGAATTGCCCGCCATCGTTCTGAGCGATAGCGCAACACCAGCAGCCCCATCCGGATCGTCCAGTCTGCGACCATGGCACCCCAGACATAGATCAGGTTGAGATGTAACCACAGGGCCGCGATGCAGGCTAGCGGCAGCCGGACGCCCCACATGCCGACGGTTGTGGCTCCCATGATGTAGCGGGTATCACCGGCGCCGCGCAGCGAGCCGGACAGCACCATCGTCAGCGCGAGCGGGATCTGAAGCAGCGCCACGATCTTCAGAAATAATGTGCCTAACTCGATCACGGCCTGGTCATCCGTAAAGGCGCGAAGCAGTGCATAGGGGAAGAAAAAGAACAGGAACCCCATGCCGGCCATGACGAACGAGGCCAACCGGTTGGCTTCCCAGTTCTCCAGCTTCGCGCGAGTGTATTTTCCTGCTCCGATGCTCTGCCCCACCATGGTGGCGGCCGCCACCGCGAACCCATATCCCGGCAGGAATGAGAAGGCCTCGATGGAGAGTCCCACTTGATGCGCGGCATAGGCCACAGTCCCGTAGAGCAGGACCAGTTTGGTGTAGACGAGAATGCCGGTCTGCTGGATCACCCGTTCCCCGAAGACCGGCAGGCCCACGTCCCACACCGAGCGCACCAGATCCTTCCGGATTCCGGCTGGCTTGACGAGCAGGCGGGAGCAGCGGATCAGGAGAAACAGGACACCAACGCTCTCGGCAGCTCCCACCGCCACCGCCGCGCCGTTAATGCCCATGTCGGGGAAGCCCCATCGGCCGTAGATCAAGGGATAAGCCAGCAGCACGTGGAAGATGTTGACGCCGATCATCGCGTACATGGGCGTGCGAGTATCGCCGGTTCCGTGCAGGATGCCCGTAAGCACCTGAATGAGAACCGTGAATGGAATGACAAGAAAGATAATGGTCAGATAGGGTCCGGCCAGCTCGATCACGTCGGGAGCTGCCCCCAGCAACTCCGTTGCAGGACGGCTGAGCGCCAACCCAAATGCCATGAGGACTAGAGAAGCTAGGAGAGCAAGCCCGAGCACGTGGACCGCGGCTTCACCGGAGTCGGCGAGGCGGCGGGCTCCCCAGAGCTGCGCGATCACGACCGTGGCGCCGACCGAGAGTCCCGCCACGAGGGTCATCATGCAAAACACCAGCAACTGGCCAATTCCCACGGCAGCGATAGAGGAAGCTCCTAGCCCTCCGACAAGAAAGATATCCAGTATGCCTTCAGTTCGTTGCAGCAAACTGCTGACGGTGACAGGCAGCGCGAGGGTCATGACCGTCCGGCGGATCTGGCTGATGCGGGAATTCATGCACCCTATCCTACCAGAAGCATCGCTCCGAAGCGGCCGCGGTACCCAGACATCAGGACCCCTGGACATTTGTGCTCACCTTGTGTAGCCTTCTGCGACAACATGCTGATCTTGCCTGAGCGGCCACCGCAGTCGAATACGGCCACCCTCCGTCTCTCCAAATCAAAATTCCTCTCGGGCCTCCAATGTCGCAAGCGACTCTATCTGGCGATCCATTCACCTGAATTGGCCACCGAGCCGGACGAGCAGACACAAGCGATTCTGGATATGGGAACCGAGATCGGCGCGCTGGCTCGCCAGCGTTTCCCGAGCGGTGTATTGGTGGAGGCGGATCACCGCCATCCGATGGAAGCGTTGCAGCGGACAGCGGAGCTGCTCAGTGATCCGGCAGTGCCGGCCATCTTTGAGGGGGCCTTTGAGGTTGACCAGGTCTTGGTGCGCGTAGATATTCTGGAGCGAGTCACGTCTGGGCAAGATGGCGCGATTGCCTGGCGCTTGATAGAAGTTAAGTCCTCGACGAAGGTCAAGGACGTTCACCTGGACGATGTAGCGATCCAGACCTATGTCCTGAAGGGTGCCGGGGTTGCCCTTTCAGGCTCGTGCCTGATGCGTATCAATACTCAGTATGTCTATCCAGGCGGAGAGCTGGACCTGGAGCGCCTATTTGTTGTGCAGGACCTGACGGCACTGACGGTTGCCCGGCAATCCGACGTGCCAAGACGCTTGGCGGAAATGAAAGCCATG
>JAHWYE010000010.1 GCA_020028195.1 Nitrospirota bacterium | reverse complement strand
GACGATGTTCCCTTCCTTGATCATGCCCAAGTTGTTCATTTTCAGCAGCATGTCCAAGGCCTGATCCCAGGGGACACTGACCAGCTTCATCGTCACCTTAGCCTTTACCCCTTCCCCGACGACGATGTTGAATCCGCTGACTTCGGCGATCAACCTGAGGACATTGCTGATATCCGCCGCCTGAAAGTCCAGCGAAATCCGCCGCCCTACGTAGCGGGACGGTCCACCCACTTCTGGTTCCACCATTCCCGTGGCCTCAGGAGCCATTTGGGCCAGACGGGATCGAGCTTCAATCATGGCGAGGCGTTCGGGAAACGGCACCCGACCCGAAGCCGCAATGCGGACGCGCCCGTCTTCCTGGTCAGCTTCTCGCCCATCAGGCCTGCGAGAGTCAGGCAGTTTGACGTTGTTTTCCACGCGCGCAGACTGGGCCGAAGGGATCAGGCGGACAGCCAGGTGGCTGTTCTCAGCCTGCACCGAATAGCCGGCCGGCTTGGGCAAATCAAATACTAACCGGATCCTATCGGAGTGGTGCCCGATCCTGATCTGCTTGAGGAGCGGATGATCCACAGGCAGCACCGGGAAACGGAGCGAAGAAGAGACATTCGCCAGGTCCACAATGAGGCGATTTCGATTGACCAACCTGGTCTCATAGCTGAATCGGCCGTCGCCGAAGATGAGGACGGTCGCCTCACCCTCCCCGCGCTGCACCTCGACCTTGGTCAACGTCTTGGCCGCAGTGCCTGACTCCCGTCGGCTGGACGCCGTCGCAACGGGCGCCGGCGTCGCACCGTCTGAAGATGTTCTCGAATCGCCTTCCTGAGTTACGGACGCGCTCGCCGTCGGCAAGGTGATTTTCGCAAAGTCGATGATCAGACGCGTGCCCTCCACCCTGATGTCAGGCTTCATCGGAGCGGTCAAGGCAAAGACCAATCGTACGCCCGCCTTGGGTTTTGATATTTCCATGGGAACCATCTGGAGCACGGGAGGCTTATTGATGTCCAGGCGTTGCAGCGCTTTTCCGCTGGAAAGGCCGGGCAAGTCAACCGTGACGCTGGCAGGAGCCACGCTGGTGGACACGGTATAGGCCAACCCCTCCCCTCCGTTCACCTCCACGCGAAGCCGATCGTCAAGGTCGGTGACGCCGACATGTTCCAGGGACCTGGTCTTCTGTTCAGTGCCAGCACTCTCGGCAGGGAGATGCGTGCACGAGACGAGGCCCTGCAGCAGGAAGATGGACACGATTGCCTTGGCTGATATGTGTGTGAGACTCATTCTGTGGCCTCTTTCGTATGCAGGGGCTTCACGTATTCCCGCTCCTGCTTCTTTCCATAGACATCGGTGAACCGCTCCTGGACAATGATCGCATTCTCCGTGATGGCGCTCACCACGCCGTTGTTCGGCCCAATGCGAGTCCCCCGACGAACCGTATAGCCCTTCCCGTCAGGCGTCTGCACCATGGCGACGTAGCCATAGGCTCCCCAAATAATCCCGATCAGATTCAGTTCCGTGAGCCCCACCCGTTGAAGCGGCGGCACGCTGAGATCTGCCTCTCCGGGCACCTGCCCTGGCTGGAGAATCGCGGTGAACGGGTCCCGCCGCCCTGAAGGATCGTACGTATAGCCGCCAAAGGCTGCACCAGGGACCGTCTCAAGCCCAGGCACCGTCCCATCAGCCGACGTTCCTGGAACGGCCGTGCTCCCTGCCTGCGGAGGCATAGCCTGACCGGCGGACTGCTTCGCAGCGTCTGACGCGGGAGCCGGTTCCGTCGAGGGTGGCTGTGCCGGGTTGACCTGAGCCACCCGCATGGACGACACGGCCGTCTCCGCAGATTCCCCGTGGGCCAAGCCTGCGGTCACGAGGACAGCCAGCGTGGTCTGCCCCCACAGCCAGAACCACCGACGTTGACGAATCACCATGTCCTCTACTGCCCTCTTGTTCCCGCACAGACAGTCAACCAGCCCTGTCTATTTCACCGCCGCAGTTGCCGCCGCAACTGCAGGCGCCTTCTTCTCCTGAGGTGCCGCAAAGGCGGTCAAATCAAATACCGATTGGATCACGACGCGTCCCTGCTCGACCCTGGGGGACCCCATCTTCAAATCTGTCACGTTAATGATCCGTGGAAGCTTGGAGATCCGGTCGAAAAACAGGCCGGCCGTATGATACCCGCCTGCGACCTCCACGTTAACCGGCATTCTGATGAACAGCTTGGAGGGATCCTCGACGTGGTTCCCGGGTTTCCACAGCTTGATGTCGAGCCCCAGTCTCACTCCAAGATCCGACAATTGCTTGAGCAGCATCACCGCTTCCTCTTCCGGTGGGAGCCGTTCCTTTTTTTTAGCCAGCTCAATCTCGAGCTGTTTGTTAGCCGCAATCAGCTCGTCCAGATGCTTCACCTTCAAGGCGAGGGTCTGAATCTCCGCATCGAGCTTGCCGATCTCGGCCTGAACCTGAGCGATGATCTCGTTTTTCGGTTCCACGATATAGTAATAGAAGCCGACACCAATACCTGCTATGAGGATTCCCAGCAAGGCGATCTTTTGACCAACTGGGACGGTGCGGAGCGCTTCAAGATTGACTTTCGGAAGCTCCATGTCACCCCTTTAATGTGAGATCGAGCCGGAACTGATAGACGTTGACTTTGCCTTCGGTCGCCGCGCGGCTTTCCCGTAGGAGGATACTGCTGAAGTAGTCGGTTTGGCGAAGGCTGTTCACGAACTCCACCACGTCGTCGTTTGTCAGGGCGCGACCCTCCACTTCCACGGTATTCCCTTTGATGGTCAACCGCACCAGCCATAGCTTGAGCGGCTCCAGGCTCCGACTGACATAATCCAGCACACGGACCGGTCCGAATCGCGCTTTTTCCAGTTGTTCGATAATGCGGTTCTTATCTTCAAGTAATTTCTTCCTCTTTTCGAAATCCTCAACCTGCTTGACCTTCTCCTTCAGCACCGCGACCTGCCTTTGCTTGTCCTGTTTTTCAGCTTGCCTGGCCTCGATCTCTTGATCCAGCATCACTGAATAATAGAAGCAGGCCCCGAGAGTCAGCACGATCAGGCCGACCCCGAGCGCAAGCTCGGCGCGTACGTCCCACTGAGGCCTTACCCCCTTTCTGGCTCGCGGCCCAGCGAGCAGATTGATCCGGATCATCGATCACCGATTGTTCGTAGCGCAAGCCCTACCCCCACCGCAGCCATGGGCGCCAAGTCGGACAACGCGCCCGGATCGACATCACTCATCGACGTGTCGATCTGGCTGAATGGATCGGCCAATTCCACCTCAACACCCATGCGGACCCTCAGCTGCTGAAGCAGGCCAGTCACAAGGGCGCAGCCCCCGCACAAGAGAATCTTGTCAATCGTCCCTTCGGTGGTCGTGGTCTTGAAATAGTCGATCGTTCGCGCGATTTCCGACGCGACCTCCGCGTTCACGCCTTCGATCACGTTCTTGATGGTCTCCCCGTCAACTGCGCCGCCTCGTTCGCCCTTTTTGGCCGCTTCCGCCTCGTCATGGGACATTCCCATCTCTCGCTGCACCGCTTCGGTATAGCGGTTGCCTCCAATGGGAATATCGCGGGTAAACACAGAGGTGCCGCCCTTCACCACGTTGACGTTCATCACGCTGGCACCGATATTCACGAGCGCCGCGGTGTCCTCGGGGTTCACCGCATAATTGACTCCGTACATGTTCTCGACGGCGAACGCATCCACATCCATGACGATCGGTTCAAGTCCCGCCCCCTTGACGAGTTCGGTCAATTCATTGATCTTGTCCTTTTTGGCCGCGACCAGCAAGACAGACATTTGAGGTTGGCCATCTTCCGACTGTTCCATGGGATTGAGAATATGAAAGTCAATGTTCACCTCGTTGATATCGAACGGGATATACTGTTCGGCTGCGAGCTTGACCTGACCTTCGAGTTCGTCATCCGGCATGGGAGGCAAGCTGATTTTCTTGACGATCACGGAGTGTCCGGATATCGAGATCGCCACCTTTTTCAGTTTGACATTCGCGTCCTGAAGAAGCTCCTTGATGGCCGCCACCACCCTGGCTTCATCCATGACGGTCCCATCGACAATCACCTCAGGTTCTAACGGTTTTATACCGAACTTTTGCAGGACGTACGTACCCTTGGCCTCCTTAATTTGTACAAGCTTGATGCCGCTGGAACCAATGTCCAGACCCAGCAACTGCCGTTTGGGACCCAACAGTGATCCCAGATCAACGTTGAACAGCGATTTGAGACGCGCAAACATGGCCTAAGACCTCTCAGAGCAGAACCTTGCGAGCCTGTATGATTCGCTTGATCTCTTTGACGTTCTGAACCGTGTAGAGGCGCCAGTTTCTCCAGTCACGCGGAGGCCCAGAGATGAGCCCTTCGCGCTCCCATCGAAAGAGGGTAGCGCGCGACACGTCAAACAACTTGCACACCTGATCCGTCTTGTACCACTTCTTGTTTCTGGAATTTTTCGAAGCGGCCTTTACATTTTTCACGTGTCGATCGGTGTCCCAAACGGACCATGCCTTAAGGTGTCGAGACAAGTATAGTCAATATATTACGTCTGTCAAGCAAACGGCGTAGAATCGTGCGGTTACAAGACGAGAGGGAAAGCCAATGATTAGGATTTTTGAAGGTCCCGATGGACCAGCGTGACCTCGTACCCGAGACCGGCAAAGGCCTCTCGTAAGCGGGACGCCACGGCCACGGAGCGGTGACGCCCCCCGGTACAGCCGATGGCGATGCTGAGGTAGCTCCGGCGCTCTCGTTCGAACAGCGGGATCAGGAACTTGAACAGGCCGTCCAGAAGCCCGATAAAGGATACCGTCTCATCGTCATCCAGCACGTAAGACCGAACGCGCGGATCTTCCCCGTTCAGCGGTTTCAGGTCTGCGACAAAGTTGGGGTTCCGCAGGAATCGCACATCAAACAAGAGGTCGATGTCATAGGGAACGCCGAACTTAAACCCAAAGCTGATCAACGAGATTGTCAGGCGCCGACGTTGACCCTGTTGCTGATAATGACGCGCCAGCAAATCCTTCAGTTCGTGAACGCTGAGGTCCGAGGTATCGAGAATTCGGTCGGCCCGGCGCCTCAACTCGAGCAATCGCTCTCGCTCCAGGCGAACGCCCTCTAACACAGGCGACTGTGGCAGGAGGGGATGGGGACGGCGAGACTCCGAGAAACGGCGGACGAGCACTTCGTCCCTGGCTTCAAGAAAGACCAGCTCCACAGAATAGCCAAGGGACTTCAACCGATCCAGATTGCTGAACAGGTCGGACAAAAATCCCCGTTCGCGAATATCAATGCCGAGGGCGACATTCTTGACCTCTCCGTCTCGTTGAACACACAGTTCCGCAAACTTGGGAAGCAGCGAAGGAGGCAGGTTGTCGACACAGAAACATCCCAGGTCCTCTAAGCACTTGATCGCGTGGGTCTTCCCTGAGCCGGACAAGCCGCTGATGATGACCAGATTGAGCGTCTGCATCAATCCTCTCCGTATGAAACCGGTCTGGGATCAATCAACTCGATCCCCCCGTTGTCCAGCCGCCGCATCACCTGGACCTGATTCGAGATCGGGTCCATGAAGAGAAAGACCGCCGATGGTTGTTCACTGAGGTATCCGATGGCTTCCTCAACAGTCAGTGCGCGCAGAGGCACCCGGACGATTGTAAGTCCCGCAGGCTCCGGTCCGGTCTCTTCTCGCCTGCGAGCTCGACGGAGCGAGTGATTGGTCGGCTTGTGGCGAATGCGCCGCTCCTTTCGTTTGCGAACCTGGGCGCTGATCTTTTCCAGCACCAGATCAATCGAGCTGTACATTTCGTTTGTGGAGGCCTTACCTTGGATCACGACCCCGTTCATGGTCAGGATGACCTCCGCAATGTGGCGATATTTTTCGACACCCACCACGACCTGAACATCCCTGAGTGTCAGCCCATACCGATCCAAGCGCCTCACGCGTGTCTCTATATATCGCCGCAAAGCGCCGGTGACCTTCACATGCCGACCGGTAATGAATACACGCATGACAGCCCTTCACCCCGCTGAGAACAGATTACGGTAAACCCCGGGGAACCGCTCTATGATGACCGGCCGGCTTCCGGTCGCACCCCGGGGTCGCTCGAACCGACCTGCTTCTCACCTTGTCATGAGGGTGCGCCGGTGATGGTGTGGCGTTGCTCACTGACTGCTGCCCGCCGACCCATCATTAAAAGAACCGCTTGCGCTGACTGGCGGAGGGAATGCTCTCTTCGGAGCGATATTTCGCCACCGTTCGACGGGCGATCATAACATTGCCGGTTCGCAGCCTGGCCGCGATCTCCTCGTCCTTGAGCGGGTGGCGCGAGTCTTCCTCTGCGACCATCTTACGAATCATCTCCTTGACCGTGACAGAGGACAGCATGTCCGACGTCTGATCAGCACGCTGGATGCCGGTGTTGAAGAAATATTTCAACTCCAACATTCCTTGCGGACAGTACATATACTTGTTCGCGGTCACCCGGCTGATGGTGGATTCGTGCATACCAATATCCTCGGCGACTTGCTTGAGCACCAGGGGCCTGAGATACGGAATGCCTTTCTCGAAAAACTGCTGTTGGAACTTGACGATGCTCCCGACCACTTTAATAATGGTTCGATTGCGCTGCTCGATGCTCCTGATGACCCACTGCGCCGCCCGTAGCTTCTCGTCCAGGTACGCTTTGGTCTCATCCGAGTTGCCCTTCTCGCTCGCCATCAGCTGCTTGTAGTAAGGGCTGATGCGCATGCGCGGCAGTCCGTCGTCGTTCAGAAGAACCACCCATTCGCCCTCGTTCTTCCTCACGAAGACATCCGGCACGATCACGTGGTTGTCCGCCGCAAAATAAGGTCGCCCTGGTTTCGGCTCCAATCCCTCGAGTACCCGAGCTGCCTGGAACACCTCCTCTGCCGTCACTCCCAACGCCTTCGCAATGCGTCCGTAGTGTTTTTTTTCCAGATCCTTGAGGTGGTTCGCGACAATCGCTTCCAACAGCGGACCCTTCAGCGCACCGGATCGCCCTCCAGCCCGCCCCATCGGATTCCGATCGAGAAATTCCAGTTGAATCAACAGACATTCCACTAAGTCTCTGGCTCCGACACCTGTCGGATCAAATGTCTGAATCCGTTTCAACACCGCCTCGGCGTCCTCCGCCGAGGCGCTGGCATCAGCGGCAATCTCACTGAGAGGTGTTCTCAGATAGCCGTCGTCATCCAGGTTCCCGATGATGATCCGTCCGATGGCCTTCTCACCCTCGGTGAATCCGCACAGAGCCAATTGCCACAGCAAATAATCCTGAAGGGAGGTCTGTTTGGCGACAGTCTGTTCGTAGGAAGGAAACTCGTCTTGAGATGAGGACGGATACTCCGCGTCACCGGCCCGGCGATCGCTCCCAAAGTAGTCCTCCCAACCGGCCGCCGACAGCTCCTCGGGGTTTTCGGAATTTTCCGCTTGGGCTTCCCCCGATTCGCCGCTCCCGGCTTGGGCCACGTCTTGTTTGTCGGGGCTTCCACCCTCGCCGTCGATTGCGTCGCCTTCTTCAGTGTCAGCTTCCAACTCTTCCAGCATCGGGTTTTCGTCCAGATGTTGTGCCAGAGTCTGCTGAAGCTCCAACCTGGACAGTTGCAACAGTTTAATAGCCTGCTGCAGCTGCGGCGTCATGATCAGCTTCTGACTCAGCCGAAGATCAAGGCGCAGTTTCATGCCGAACCCCGTGTGCGTCGCCCTGCGTCACAGCTTGAAGTGTTCCCCCAGATAGACCGCTCTGGCGGTGGAGCTGTTGACAATGGTATCAGGCGAACCCGATTCCACGATATGGCCCTCGTTGATGATATAGGCCCGTTCAGTGATGGAAAGGGTCTCTTGGACGTTATGGTCGGTGATCAAGATTCCGATCTGCTTTTGTTTGAGACGCGTTACGATGTGTTGGATATCAGCCGTTGCGATCGGATCTATGCCGGCGAACGGTTCATCGAGCAGCAGAAATTGAGGGCGCGTGACCAAGGCGCGAGTGATCTCCAGCCGACGCCGCTCCCCGCCGGAGAGTGCATAGGCCTTGCTTGTTCGGAGGGCCGTCAAGTCCAGCTCCTTGAGGAGGGCTTCGAGCCGGCGGGCACGTTCCTCTGCGGGCAAGTCCAGCATTTCCAGAATAGCCAGGATGTTCTCCTCGACCGACAATCGCCGAAATACGGACGATTCCTGCGGCAAGTACCCGATGCCCCGTCGTGCTCGTTTATACATCGGCAAGTCGGTGATCGCTTCTCCATGAAGCAGAATGGTGCCGGCGTCTGGCTGACACAATCCCACCATCATGTCAAAGATGGTCGTCTTGCCAGCTCCATTGGGACCCAACAGGCCAACCACTTCGCCAGCTCGGACCTCGAGACTGACCCCTTTCACGACCGCGCGTCCTTTGAAGCTCTTGGTCAGCCCGACCGCAACCAACCGTCCATCAGAGAGCGGGGACGCAGACCCCACGCGGCGAGCCTCCTCAGAGCCTATGGCTTCGCAGGGTTGCATCAGCGCACGGCTCCCCCGTCATTCTCGATCATGACCCGGGATCCCCCTTCCACGACGCTTCGCTCTTCGGCCAGATACATCGTGATCTGTTTTCCGGTGACACGCGTTCCCTTCTGCCAAGCGACCGGATCACCCGTCAACACGATCTTTTCCTCATCCTGGTAATAGACGGCCTTCCGGCATGTGGCCTTTCCATCAGCCTTCTGGATCCTCACCCGTCCGGTTGCCTCGATCATGCTCACGGAGCGGTTCGCCATAATCGGTAGCGTATCGGTCCCAGCACTCGCGCCTTTCTCGGCTCCCGCCACCTCGTTCGATCTCGAAGTGTTCTGATCGCCCGGCTTGGCCGCCGCAGCAGGCTGATCGCTGGGCTTGAATGAAATCACCATCGCGTCGGAGTGCACAACCAAGGTCCCCTTCGTCAGCACGACGGCCCCTTCAAAGATCGCCTTACTTTCCTGATTTCGAACCGTCATCTTTTTGGCCGTGATAGTGGTGCTGGTCCGCGCGTCCGACAGCGGCTTGGACAGGCTGGTCTCCGTTGCGGAAACGGTCGCTCCCCCGATGAGAGCAAGCAGGCCGAGGTTACTGCACAATTTCCACATGAACATCTTGCAAAACCTGGAATTCTTCCGTGTCCAGTTTCCCTATCAAGCCCACCCCTCTCACATCCAATCCGTGCCCCGACATGGTGACCGGATCGCCCGTGCTGATCTCCCGGCTCGCATCGGTCCACGCAAGGTGATTCGTGTAGATCGTATAGCCACTCTCTAATTGGACCGCAAGCAGGCCGGTACGCTGGGCAACCACGAAATCGCGCTTGACGGTATCAATCG
This sequence comes from Nitrospirota bacterium, assembly GCA_020028195.1. Classification (GTDB taxonomy): domain Bacteria; phylum Nitrospirota; class Nitrospiria; order Nitrospirales; family Nitrospiraceae; genus NS-7. The sequence continues at coordinate 4,284 of JAHWYE010000010.1, read as the reverse complement.
TTCCCTCATCTCCCTCCAACCTCAATTCCCGCCCCTTCTTCCCATACAGTGTCACCTGGACCTGGTCGAGAACGGCCCGATTCTCGGCTTCGAACACACGAGCGCGCTGGGCGCGAACCTCCCACTGGACCGCACCAGCTCGGGATTGCGTGAACGTGAACTGGTCAATACCGGCATCAGCCCGTTCGAGGGTCGCCGGATTTGCCACATGGGATGAGGAGACTGACTCCGTGCGAGTCATCAGGAGGTACACCAGGAAGGAGGTAAAAATGACGCTCAGAACCAGTAACCCGCCACGGATCCACCGCTGCCACATCACTTACGCCCAAATGCCTGTCCAGCATAAAAATGATCGACTGGCACGATATTAGCATAGAGGGGCCTGCAAGTAAATCAATCCGAGGGCATTGGAAGCCGGCACAGCTGATTCAACGCAGGGGTCAGGACAGCAGGGATGGGGCTTGGCGGTCGGGGGCATCGCCGTCAGGGGGGGGTCCGTTAGGAGGAGGCGCGGCTCTCAGCGGAAGGGGCCTTTGAGCCGGTCGGCGCTGTGGGTTTCGGTTTCTTCGTCTCTTTGCCCGCATCAGTGTGCCCGGACCCGACCTGAGCCGTCCCCGCGCCTTTTGCAACCAGCTCGATGACAACCAGCTTGGCCGCATCCCCCACACGCCGCCGGGTCTTGATCACACGTGTGTAGCCCCCGTGACGATCGCGAAACCGCTCGGCCACTTCACCGAACAGCCTCGACACCACGTCTTTACTCAGAAGAAAGCCGAGGGCCCGACGTCGAGCGGGCAGATCGCCCTGCTTTCCAAGCGTGATCATCCGCTCGGTGAACCCTCGAATTTCCTTTGCCTTCGCTTCGGTGGTTTCAATCCGCTCCTGGTCGAGCAGGGACGTGACCAGGCCCCGAAACAACGCCCGACGGTGCTTCGTCTTTCGTCCGAGTTGCCTTCCTTTTTTCCTATGACGCACAGTGTCCTCGCGCTCACGCGTCGTGTTTCGCGCCGGCGTCGCCCGTCGGCAGCACGTCGAGTTTTGTTCCAAGGCTGAGTCCCATCTCGGCAAGAATCTCCTTGATTTCATTGAGCGACTTCTTGCCGAAGTTCTTGGTCTTCAGCATCTCCATTTCCGTCTTCTGCACCAGATCGGCGATCGTCTTGATATTGGCGTTCTTGAGGCAATTGGCCGCCCTGACGGACAGTTCGAGTTCATTGACGCTCCGGAAGAGATGCTTGTTGACTTCTCGGGCTCGCTCTTCTCTTCGCGCCTCGGGCTTCGACTCCCCAAGGTCCTCAGGATGGATGAAAATATCAAGGTGGTCGCGCAGAATACCCGCCGCCGTGGAGAGGGCGTCCGGAGGCGTGATGCTTTCATCGGTCCAGATCTCGAGCGTGAGCTTGTCGTAATCCGTGACTCGGCCGACCCGAGCATTCTCCACGTGGAAATTGACCCGTTTGATCGGGGAATAAATCGAGTCCACGGCGATGACGCCAATGGGCAATCCTTCTTCCTTATTCCGCTCGGCCGGAATATATCCACGCCCAGGCTTGACGACCATCTCTATGTCCAGCGTCGCTTCCTTGTCCAGCGTGGCGATATGGAGATCCGGGGTGAGAATGACGACATCCGCGTCGTGAATGATGTCCGACCCCTTGGCCTCTCCCGGCCCTTTTTTCCTGAGACGGATCGTCTTCGGCTTGTCGGTGTGCAGCTTCAACCGCAGGCTTTTCACGTTCAGAATGATCCCGGTGACATCCTCCGTCACCCCTGGGATCGTAGAAAACTCGTGCAACACGCTCTCGATCCGCACCGTCGTCACCGCCGCTCCGGTGAGAGACGACAGCAGTACACGACGCAGGGAGTTACCGATGGTCGTCCCAAACCCTCTCTCGAAGGCTTCCGTAGAGAACTTGCCGTAAGTCGGGGACAGCGTTTCCTTGTCGACTTCGACCCGCATCGGGATCTGAAAGTCCTTCATCGCCTTAATCATGGTTCCCCCTTCGTCTCGTCTCGTTCGCCTGTACGCCCATGGGCCGTGTCCTTGCCTGGCCATGACCACAGCATCGGGCCATGCGCTACCTGGAATACAATTCGACCACCATTTGCTCGTTGACCGGCAGCGTGATCTCCTCCTTGGTCGGAAGGCCACGAACCGTTCCCCTGAACGCGGCCTTGTCGAGTTCCAACCAGCCGGGAATTCCCCGTCCCTCGACCGCCTCGAGCGCCGATTGGATAGGAATGATCTCACGACTTCGCTGACGGATTTCGATCTGATCACCGACTTTCACCACCAACGCGGGCACATCAGCCTTTCTCCCGTTCAGGAGGAGATGTCCGTGGTTCACCAATTGCCTTGCCTCCTTGCGCGAAGAAGCGAAGCCGAGCCGATACACGACGTTGTCCAGCCGACACTCCAGCCGCTTCAACAAGTGATCACCCGTTATACCGGCCTGGCGTTCCGCCTTCGCAAAGACCCCGCGGAATTGCCGTTCCAGCAGTCCGTAGATGCGCTTCAACTTCTGTTTCTCGCGCAATTGCGCGCTGTATTCAGAGGCGCGCTGGCGCCCCTGCCCATGTTGTCCGGGCGGATAGCTCCGGCGTTCGATCGCGCACTTTTCAGTCATGCATCGAGAACCTTTGAGAAACAACTTCTCGCCTTCTCGTCGGCACAGCCGACAGACTGGACCCCGATACTTGGCCACTGCGGTTTCCTCCTCAGAATTGTTTCATTGAGTCATCGGGGGATTGAATCATTGCCAATGAAGCAATCACCAGATCATCAAATCTCACAATCACCAAATTCTTCTAGACTCGCCTCCGCTTCGGAGGCCGACACCCGTTGTGGGGAATCGGCGTGACGTCACGGATCAGATTGATCCGAAGACCGGCCCCTTGCAGCGAGCGGATCGCCGACTCACGGCCCGCGCCGGGTCCATTCACATAGACATCAACCTGCCGCATCCCATGCTCCATCGCTTTCCTCGCCGCGGTTTCCCCGGCCCGTTGAGCCGCAAACGGCGTGCTCTTGCGCGATCCCTTGAACCCTTGATTGCCCGAGCTCGCCCACACGACGGTATTGCCGCTCATATCAGTGATGGTGACGATCGTGTTGTTGAACGAGGCTTGAATGTGGGCAATCCCACTCTGAACTGTCTTACGTTCCTTTTTCTTCCCTTTCTTGACGCTCATGCCTGGCTCCTACTCTGTAGCGTGCCGTTTCGGTTACGCACCGCCGACGGGCGCAGCAGGTTTCCGCGCCTTTCCGATGGCCGCGCGCTTACCCTTTCTGGTTCGAGCGTTGGTCCTGGTCCGTTGCCCCCGGACCGGCAGGCTCTTCCGATGTCGCAGCCCACGATAGGTGCCCGTGTCCACCAAGCGCTTGATGCCCATCGAGACCTCCTTGCGAAGATCCCCTTCCACCTGGTGATCACGTTCGATGACTTCTCGCAACTTGACAATTTCCTCTTCGCTCAGATCCTTGACGCGGGTCGCACCGCCAACCCCGGATTTCTTCAGGATCTGCAGAGCGGACGCACGACCGATTCCGAAAATATAGGTCAACCCGATATCCACCCGTTTCTCTCTGGGTAAATCCACACCCGCAATCCGAGCCATACTCCCTCCCCACTGACCAGCTACGCGTTCACTGTCTTCCTTCTCTTATCATGGGGTGGCTGGGCTGGCCTCTACTGCGCACGTCCAGCGAGCACATTCTGATCGTGCGCGCTGCGTGAGCACGGAGGCCTGCCCAGCCACCCGACGCTCTTCACCCTTGCCGCTGCTTGTGCCGTGGGTTTTCGCACAGTACCCGCACCACACCCCGCCGACGGAGGACTTTGCACTTTGAGCAGATCGGCTTGACCGAGGATTTGACCTTCATATTGACACCTAGTCTTGAGTGAATAGTTTTGAGTGTTTGGTTTGGAGGAGAGACTCGTCCTCCCCACGACTCAACACTTCGAACTCCAAACTATTCACTGCCTTACTTAAACCGGTACGTAATCCTCCCCCTCGTCAGATCATAGGGGGACAGTTCCACCGTGACCTTATCTCCGGGAAGAATCCGAATAAAGTGCATCCGCATCTTCCCGGAAATGTGCGCCAGGATCTTGTGTCCGTTGTCCAACTGGACTCGGAACATGGCGTTCGGAAGCGTCTCGGTGATCGTCCCTTGAACCTCAATGACGCCTTCCTTCGGCATCTCACTCCGCCCGCTCGCTTGCTTGGCTCACGTGGGTCCGTCGCCTTACAGTTTCGTGAGGATCCTGGGGGATCCGCTTG
>JAHWYE010000106.1 GCA_020028195.1 Nitrospirota bacterium | reverse complement strand
TCAGTCACGAGATCGTCTCCCCGAATGACGAGGTGAGCTTCTGCGACCAGGTTCAGGTCGCGAAGGAGCTCACGCACGCGTTTCGGACCTTTGATCTCCACCCGCCGCTCAGGATGGCTGAGTTGAACCTGCATGGCCCCGATCATAAGCCTCCTGGGGGGCTAGGGGCAAGCAGTGTGTCTCTCGTGAGGCGTCAGGAGTCGTCAGATCTGCGCGTCGCGCAAGGACTTGGCCGCGTCCTCGGGCGTGACGGGGTTAATGTAGAAGCCGGTCCCCCATTCGAAACCCGCCACCTGGGTCAGTTTGGGGATCACCTCGATATGCCAGTGGTAGAACTCGTTGGTCTTCTCGTGGAGCGGCGAGGTGTGCAGGATGTAGTTGAAGGCCGGCCTCGACAGGACGCGGTCCATCCGTCGCAGGGATTCCGCGAGAATCGGGGCCAGCAACTCGAAGTGTGTTTTCTGACTGTCCTCGAAAAACGCCGCGTGCCGTTTGGGGAGGATCCACATCTCGAAGGGAAACCGCGGGGCGAAGGGAGTGATGCACACAAACTCCGGATTCTCAGCAACCAGGCGGTCGCCGTCGCCGAGTTCCTGCCGAATGATGTCGCAATAGATGCACCGTTCCCTCTGCTCAATATGTGCCCGGCAGCCTTCAATCTCGGCCGCGACACTGGTGGGAACCACGGGCAACGCGATCAGTTGCGAATGAGTATGTTCCAGCGTGGCCCCGGCCGCCGCCCCATGGTTCTTGAAGACGAGGATGTACCGAAAGCGGAGATCCTTCTTGAGATCAAGAATCCGGTCGCGATAAGCCCAGAAGACATCTTCGATCCGTTTGGACGGCATGTCGGCGAGGTTGTCCTTATGCTCGGAAGTCTCGATAATGACCTCGTGGGCGCCGATGCCGTTCATGCGGTCATACAGGCCGATCCCTTCCCGGCCCAAATCACCCTCGACCTGGAGGGCGGGGAATTTGTTGGGCACCACCCGGACGGTCCAGCCGGGCGAGTTCGGCTCGCCACCCTGTGGGCGATAGGCCAAAATTTCCTTCGGGGTCAGTCGTTCCTGGCCGGGGCAAAACGGACAGAGTGCAGTCGAGGCCTGTCGCGCCGCTGCGCCGTGACTACTCTGATAAAAGTCTCGTGGACGACCGGCCCGGTCGGTTGAAATAATCACCCACCGTCCCATGACCGGGTCTCGACGTAACTCAGGCATAGCTTCTCTCCAAGCTAGGCTAGAGGCCAGGGGCTAGAGGCTATGGGGGGCAGGATCTTCCCTCTAGCCACGAGCCTATCGCCTCTCGCCTTCGTTAGACTCTCCACATGGTCGACTCAAAATCATGGTCCGGCACCTTCAAGACCACTGCATGATGCCGCGGATATCGCTCTGTCTCGAGCCCGTGCTGCGTCACGACGATGCTCATCCTGAACTCTTCTCCTGCCTCGAGGGTGAGATCCTTGAACGCCACGGCCAGTTCAAGGATCTTGCGCCGGTAGATGGTGTGGTAGCGGCCGACCTCGGAGAAGGCATGGTCGGGAGAGGCGGACCAGAGGGTGAAACTGTCCGGCCCCGGCGCGACCAGTGAAAAGACCACCTTGTGAGACAGGGTCGCCGTGAGCACATGCAGCTCGACCGCCAACCCGGTCTGATCGGCCAGCGCGTCGTCGTCGGGGTCGAGTCGCAGAAAAAGCGCATCAACACTACACCCGAATTCGATCGCGGTGAAGAAGCCATGTGACTTCCACATGGACCCGCGGGGAGGATTAGGGTCAATGGCCCCGGCCCCCCGCCATTCGAAGAAATCCGAGACGAGTCCGTCAATGGTGGGAGAGAGCAGACTGACCGGCAGGCGAACCGGATCAGGTTCGCGCAACGCGTCGAAGTCTATCAGCGGCTCGTTCAGGATCTCCGGAGGCGTCGCACCGGCTCTCGTAAAGACGTTCCGCAGGTGCGTTCGAAACAGGCGGTCGAATTCCGCTTTGTAGTCCGACTCGAACTCGTCGCCGTACCACCAGAACCAGTCGCTGCCTTCAGCCGCGTACAATTCCTCCCACGCGTCGCGGGCCTGGTCCGCCGACAGACCGGCGCTCAGCTCGACCAGCCGCTCGCGCGTGTGCAGAAGCAGGTCCCAGGCCCGGTTGTCTTCCTGGTGGCCCACCCAGATCTGGAAATCCTGGTTGATCCAGGACCCGCTGTGCAGATGCTCGAGCCGGGCTCCATGGGGCACAACCTCCAGGGAGCGGCTCATGGTGTCGGTCGAAATCTGAGCGCCCTCGATCGCGCGCGGTGAGCCTTTGGTCAATTCACCGTACAGCCGGGTCAGGAAGCGTTCCCCTCCGTCGTGATAATGTTCCCAAGGATTTTCCCCGTCCAGGATGATGGGGATCAGCAGCTGATCCCCCGGCGCCTCCTGCACGATGTGGGCGAGCCGGCGCAGCACGTCCTCCACGGCCGACTCGGACATGGTCTTGGCATAGACGAACCCGAAGGCGTCGGAGAGCTCGCGGTCCCGGAAGACGATCGCAACGTCTTCGTCTGGTTGCCCGACTGTATAAGGACGGTAGAGATCGTGCTGGCGATTCCAGTTATTAAGCGAACGGGCCAGCACGCCTTCATCCGTGGCCATCCAGCGAAGCCCTGCTCGCCGCAGGATCGGGGCCATCTCGGGGCACACAGATCCTTCAGACGGCCACAGTCCGGCAGGAGGCATGCCGAACAGCTCTGCATGGAGGGCCACGGCCTTGTGAATCTGCGTCTCCGCGTCGGCCGGCGCCTGGAACCGCCGGGGGAGGGCCGTCTCCGGACGGGACCGCCTGGCAAAGTCCGTATCGATCAGCAGAGGAAGGATGGGATGGTAGTAGGGACTCGTGGTCAGTTCAATCTGGCCGGACTGGGCCAGTCGCCGGTAGAGAGGGATGACCTTCGTGATGGCCTCCTGCTGGATGGCCAGGACCTCTCGCTTGTCGTCCTCGGTAAATCCCCGATCTTTGACGCGAAGCGCAGCTAACCGCGGGTACCGAGCCACCGTGCCGTAGCCGAACCATGCCAGGTTATGCCACACCTGCAGGTCCAGGAGATCCTGGGTTGTAAAGGGACGGGCCAGCCGATCCAGGTCTTGTCCCTTCACGTCCGCGCCACGCTTGACCAACAGTTCATGATAGCGAGGATAGGGCCGGACCATGGTCCCCCAGTTCGCGGCAAAAAAATGGCGGACGATGAAGGCCCGCTCAGCCGGCGTGAGCTCAGCCGCCGGGCGCTGCGTGTGTTCGAGGAAGAGGTCGCGCACGGACCCCGACGTCGACTCCTTAAGCTGGACCAGCAGGGAGGGGGTAAAATTGACGGTGGCCCGCACCGCCGGGAACCGTTCGAGGAGGAAGGCCATGTCGAAGTAGGCTTTCGTGGCATGCAGCCGGACCCAGGGCATGCTGGCGGACCCGGACACAGGGTCCGTGTAGTAGGGCTGGTGCATGTGCCAGAGAAAGCAGATATGGGCGGTTTTCATGCTAGGCTTATCTGCAGGGATAGGCGCAGTCTCAGAGCAGTATCTCATAGGGCAGGCAGGGATTCAATAAATCGCCTCTGACTCCTCAGGCGACGCGCAAGGAATCATCGGGCAGATACAGATGAGGCAGAACAACAGAGACATGGCGGATGCGCTGACAGAAAGGTCTGGTCTGGCATGGTGGTATTGGCTCCCGGTGGTGGCCTACGCCGGACTGATCTTCTATCTGTCTTCACTCTCGGAGCCCGAAGAATACGTCCCGTCAGCGCTTGCCGAGCTTGGAGACAAGGTCCTCCATGCGGTGGAGTACGGGTTGTTGGGAGCCCTCTGTTACCGAGCTTTCCGTCATGGGGCGAACGCCTGGGCGGCGCGGTACGCATGGCAACTCGCCATTATCGCCGCTGCGGTCTATGGCGTGACCGATGAGGTCCATCAGGCCTTCGTGCCCTTGCGCGATGCGGACGTCCTCGATCTTCTGATGGATGCGATCGGTGCAGCCATCGGAGCCACCGTGTGGAGATGGACCGTCAAGTCCTAGCCACGGGTCTCCTTCACCAGGCGTAGGCCTCCGGCGCGGGCCCACCGGGACCGGGAAAAATCTCGTCGAGGCGCGTCATGGTCTTGGAGGTCAGCGTGATCTCCAGCGTCCGCAGAGATTGGTCCAACTGCTCCAGCGTACGCGGCCCGATGATGGGTGCCGTGACGATCTTCTGCTGAAGGAGCCACGCGAGGGCCACGTCCGCAGGCCGTTCTTCGATCTCGCGACAGAGCTTCTCGTAGGCTTCAAGCTTGGCGCGGTGTTGCTCACTGTCTTTCCTCACTTCGTCAGAGGCTCGACGCCCTTGAGAGGGTGGGGGTGAGGCGCCGGCCAGGAGGCCGCGAGCGAGAGGGCTCCAGGGAATCACACCGACGCCGTAGGCCTCGCAGGCGGGGATGACTTCTAGCTCAATCATGCGTTCGTGCAAGTTGTAGAGACTCTGCTCGGACACCAGGCCCAGAAAATGCCGGCTTCTGGCAATCTCCTGCGCCTGTGCAATGTGCCAACCGGCAAAGTTGCTGCTCCCCACGTACAAGACTTTGCCTTCGCGGTAGAGCTGCTCCATCGTCTGCCAGATTTCGACCCATGGGGTCTCGCGGTCCACGTGGTGCATCTGATACAAGTCGATGTGATCAGTCCGCAGCCGCCGCAGGCTCTCCTCGCAGGCTCGCTTGATGTGGAGGGCTGAGAGCCGGGCCTGATTCGGCCAGTCCCCCATCCGTCCGTAGACTTTAGTCGCGAGCACAACTTTTTCTCGACGCCCGCCGCTTTGCGCGAACCACCGGCCGATGATCTGTTCGGTGACACCTTCTCCGGTCCGACCGCCATAGACATTGGCGGTGTCGAAAAAATTAATGCCGTGCTCCAGTGCCCGATCCATAATTTTGAAACTGTCCGCCTCATTCGTGTAGGGCCCGAAGTTCATCGTGCCGAGACACAGACGACTGACTCTCAGCCCAGATCTGCCCAAGTGGACGTATTGCATCGAGATGGCTCCTCCCTAAGTGATGTGTGTGTACTGAAAGCAGGATATCGGTTTTCGCCATTCCGTGACAAGCTGTGAGGCCCCAGCTATAATTCGCTCTGTATGCCTACGGTTGATCCTTCACCGCCAAAGCAGGGGCTGGCTCCGCCGGATCGCGCGCTCGTCGCTGGGACAGTGCGGGCAAAGCTCCCCTTCTTGGCGGAATTCCTCACCGTGGCTCCGCTCGCAGGGGACGCCTCCAACCGACGCTACTTCCGGGTGCAATTGGCGGGCGGTCCGCCTCGATCTCTGGTTCTCATGCAGCTCGCGGAACCGGAGGCCTTCAAACAGTCAGAGGAGGCGGTGAGCGGCGCGTCAGTCTCGATTACCGAACTGCCGTTCATCAATATCCTCAATCACCTTGCCAAGGCCGACGTGGCGGTCCCGACGCTCTATTATTACGATCAAGCAGCCGGGCTTCTGTACCTGGAGGATTTCGGGGATCTGCTGCTGACCCAGGCCTGTGTCAATGCCTCACGGTCTGATATTGCCACGCTGTACCGTGGCGCCATTGATATGCTGGTGCGGATTCACCAGAAAGCGACCTCTCCGGTGAACCCAGCCTGTTTGGCGTTTCATCGGCGCTTCGACGTGCCGCTCCTGATGTGGGAGTTCGACCATTTTCTTGAATACGGGGTCGTGGCCCGTCAAGGCAAGCCCATGCGCCCGGACGATGAGCGGCCGGTGCGGGCTGAGTTTCAAAAGATCGCTGAGTTGCTGGCGGCACAACCCAGAGTCTTCACCCATCGTGATTACCATTCGCGCAACCTGATGGTAGATGGCGGTCGGTTGGGGGTCTTGGATTTTCAAGACGCCCTGATGGGCCCGGCCACCTATGATTTGGCCTCGCTGCTTCGCGATGCCTATATTGCGCTGGAGGAGTCGTTGATTGACGAGTTGGTGCAATACTACCTGGATCGGATGGCTGAACAGGGAGCCGTGTGGGCTGACCGGGCAGCCTTTCGCCGGCTGTTCGATCTCACCAGTATCCAGCGAAACCTTAAAGCGGCTGGCCGCTTCGTGTATATTGATCAGGTCAAGAAGAACCCGAAGTTCCTATCGGACATTCCACGCGTGCTCGGCTACGTGCGCCGCAACCTGACGACGTATCCTGAACTGGCGACGCTCCGGAAGCACCTCACACCGTATGTTCCGGAATTGCAATGAGTGGGTGGCTCTCGCTGGTTTATCTGGTTTGTCTCGTTTGTTT
>JAHWYE010000375.1 GCA_020028195.1 Nitrospirota bacterium | reverse complement strand
CCGATGGTGCCGACCTTGTGGATGTCCTCGGGCTTCGGATTTTCCACATCGAGCGCTTTCTGAGTGGCCAGGAAAATCATGCGGTTTCCTGCCAAGGCCGCTTCGATCGCTTTGATGGACATCTCTCGGCCCACGAACAGTGGCAGCACCATATACGGAAAGACGACGATGTCCCTGACCGGAAGGAGGGGGAGTTGCTCCGGGGTCTCGACGTTCTGAAGGTCTTGTGGTTCGCGTTCGGTCGGTTCCGACATCGGACTCACGCCCTCTCAAACTGATCCTGAAGGTTCAACACGACAGCCTCTCCGGGCTCTGTCGGTGCGCCCGGCTTTGGACTCGAATCATTGGTCATTTAGGAATGACGCACAACCAGCGACCGGCGCAGTTCTTTCAAATACTTGGCGAAGGGAGGCCCGAGGGTTGGATTCTTCAGCGCGAATTCGACGGTGGCTTGCAGGAATCCGAGCTTATCCCCCGCATCGTAGCGCTGTCCCCGAACCTCATAAGCGTACATCGGGGCTTTCTGGGCAAGCACGCGCAGCGCATCAGTCAGTTGAATCTCACCATTCTTTCCTGGTGCGGTTCTGCGGAGAATTGGAAAGATGTCCGGCGGCAACACATACCGTCCGATCACCGCGTACTGGGACGGCGCATCGGTCGGCGCGGGTTTTTCAACCAAGTCCAGCACCCGATGAAGTCCAGAAGCCATGCGTCGGATGGCCACGATGCCATATCGGCTGACCTCGGCCCGAGGGACTTTTTGAACGCCCAGGACCGCTCCTTTGTGCGTGTTATAGACGTGAATGAGCTGGGCCAGGGCCGGGATGGGTGCGTCGATCACCTCGTCTCCCAGCATCACGGCGAACGGCTCGTTGCCGATGAGGTGCTGCGCGCACAACACGGCATGTCCCAAGCCCAAGGCTTCGGGTTGTCGGATGTAGCAAAAGTTCGCCAGCCTGGCGATTCGCTGGATGTCGTTCAGAAGCTGGCCCTTCCCGTTTCCTTTGAGGTTTTCTTCGAGTTCGAACGAGCGGTCGAAATGGTCCTCAATCGCGCGTTTCCCGCGCCCCGTGATGATAATGATGTCCTCGATGCCCGATGAGACGGCCTCCTCCACCGCGTACTGGATCAGCGGCTTATCGACGAGGGGGAGCATCTCCTTGGGGGAAGCCTTGGTCGCCGGGAGAAAGCGGGTGCCGAGTCCGGCGGCCGGAATAAGGGCTTTGCGGATCGGAGCGGACGACATGAATTGGATAGTAAGGACGGGTCTGAGAAAAGTCAAGGACGCTGGCTCGTGGTGGCGCGGATTGGAGTTGAGCGTTGGGCCCTGATGAATTTTCTTTACATTAACGGAGACGGCCAATATAATTCACAAGTTTTTCAACGTCTTTCACCGACCTCAGACCGCGAGGCCGGCGGGGCGGGATATGTGGGGCTGGCTCTGGACCGGGTTGATCCTTTAGTAGAGGATGCGCCAATTCCAATGATGTCCCACAAGGCCGGCTTGAATGTCATCAACTGCGCTTATCTCGTGGGCTTTGACGCCTGTCGGTCGGCCTCCACGAGCGTACGTCGGCGAGTCCAAACAGAAGGACCGCAGTGACCGAACCTGTGGGGGGCCAATGGCAGGCGCTCGTGTTGGTCATGGCTGCCGCACTGATGTGTCCGTCAGCCGCCGTGCTATATGCCCAGGACAAGGTCTTGAAGGTCAAGTCGGTGGAGGTGCGGGGAAGCAAGCGCATCGAGGAGTCGGCGATCCGTGGCCGACTGACACTCAAGGCCGGCGATGCCTATACGGCCGAGGCCATCCGGGCGCAGATTCGACTGATCTATGAAATGGGGTTTTTCGAAGACGTGCAGAGTGAGACTGAACCAGTTGCGGACGGAGTGGCAGTGACGTTCGTGGTGCGAGAGAAACCGTTCATCACCGAGATCGTGTTTGACGGCAACGAGGAACTCAGCGAAGACAAGCTGAAGGAAAAGATCACGACCCGCAACCAATCCTTTTTGGACCAACAACAGGCCAAAGAGAGCGCCGAACGCATTAAGCTGGCCTACCAGGAGGATGGATACTACAATGCACAGGTGACCCCGATCATTCTTGCCTTGGAGGAAGACCGGAAGCGGCTCACATTCTTTATCAAAGAGGGCCAGCGTGCCAGAATCAAGACCGTCACTTTTGATGGGATGACCGTCGTCACGAAGAAAGAGCTCTTCAAGCTCTTGGCGACCCGCGAGTGGATCCCGTGGTACGGCATCATCACACGACTTCAGATCCCTTCCGTCTTTTCCGATGCCGGCCTTCTCAAGCGGGAGGAGCTGGCCAATGATGTCGAGCGTATCCGGGAGGTCTATCTTAATAAGGGCTACTTGAACGTTCAGGCGGGCTTGCCGACCGTTGAGCTCACGGAAGACAAGAAGTGGTTCACCGTGACCTTCCCGATTGTGGAGGGAGAGCCATTCACGGTCGGCGAGATCGGGTTTCGGGGAAACACCGTGTTTGAGGAACTGGAGCTTCGGGCGGGCACGAAAATCAGCTCGGGGGAGATCTTTCAGCGATCCAAGATTCGCGATG
>JAHWYE010000374.1 GCA_020028195.1 Nitrospirota bacterium | reverse complement strand
CCTGGGGGTCGCCCAACACAATCAACGTCAGTCACACCAAGGACGGGATCCGACGCGAGGAATGGATTTTCGAAGACTGGGAAAGCGCGGCGATCGTGATGCACCGGTATCTCTATTTCGAAGAGGGCAATCTCGTTGGCGGCTGGTACCGCGGGTCAGGCGAGCGAATTCCTTCTCAACCACCAGGCGGATCCGCAACCGGCGCCAAGCGGACGTTTTAGCCTCGCGCTACGCCAACCCGGCCGTCTCCTCGCTGTCTGGCGACATCAACCTGCTCAACAATGTCTCCGCCCGCTGCAGCTCCGTTTCGTCCACCATGATCGTGCACATCAGAAGGGGCACACCCGGATATAAACTGCTGACATGCTCGTTATGCACGACATAGGCAATGCCGTTCCCATCCAATAAACTCTTGATGAGCGCCAGCTCACCGATATCTTTTGGCTCAGTCAGCTTGACCATCCCCATCAGGTGTCCTCTACAAGCTACCTATGCGTTGAAGCCTCAGCCACTTGCCGGTCGAGCTCTTGTAAGAAAGAGCGGATATTGCGGGCGTTTTGACCAAAGTCCCCACGCCCAACCCTCGACGCCGACCGGACCTCGACAACCGCGTCATCCGTACGGACTCTAACACGAATCAGGATATCATCCACAAAACGCCAAACCAAGGTCCTGGCTTCTGCCCGGATCTCCCTAGTCGCCGGTTGATTGGACACCAGGGACCAGCGAGGCATCCGGTGCACCGCATGCAGGGCCGCATCAAACACCTGGTCTGCGTTGGCCTGATATACGCGCGGCTGAATATCCGGATATTCTGGAGTCCGACCGGTCTCCACGACATTGATCATTGGCCAAGCCCGTAACGCGATCACCACGACAAGCACACAGCCGACACTCACAAACACAGCAATCATCCTGCCTGCCAATTACCCATCTCCATGCATCAACGACACACTCTACACGCAGGCGCCTCGCCAGGAGGGCTTTTTGACTCGAACCAATTCCGATTTGAGCCGATTCGTTGATTTTTTCGCGCCTGCCCCGTACACTGCGGACTGATGGAAAATCCTCGAAGAGGAAAGGCCGGCAAATCAAGGCGTCTCGGTGATCTGGACACGCCGCTCTTTGCCGGGGCCACCGGAGACGGTCAAGACCCGTTTCCACTCCCTGACTTGATAGATCGCCCAGGCATTCGGTTGGCCTTTGTACAAGGCATCAGGGTCTTCGCCGCTGGCATTGAGATGAATCGGCTCCGTGAAGCCCTCATCCAAGACATAGTCCAGCAGGCACTCGGTCGTAAATCCTTTGCCGCGCAGTGAGACGTCGGCCAGGAAATTCAGGATATCATCTGATTTTTGAATGGTGATCGGATCCATACCAACAAACCACAACGTCGCCGCAGAATTCTAACGGCAGGGGTATGCGAAAGCAAGGCACGATCATGAAGAAACTCTCGACGACGCAGTTCCGTGAGCAACTGCTCAGCATCATGGACCGCAAGCACCACTGGGCCTGGCCCTCCTTTAGCGGTAACACACTCGCGAAGGATCAGCTCAAGATTCACTTCCAACAAGAATATGCGGTCTACGTGCGAGACTTTCCGGTGTTCCTCGCCCGCATTCACGGGCAGAATCCGCCGCCCGACGTCCGAGGCATGTTGGCTCGGAATATCTATGAAGAAGATACCGGCGGCCTCTCAGTGGGTCGGTCACATCCGGAACTATTCCACGAGATGATGCGTGGCCTTGGCTATGACGCGAAAGACTTTCAAGGCATCAAGTTGCTGCCGGCCAGCCGTAGATACAGAACCTGGCTGGACCGTGTCTCGGCCAATCGAGACTGGATAGTGAGTACCGCAGCCCTCACGATTTTTGTGGAGGGCAGTAAAAATGACCGGCAGGAAATCCTGGAGCCTTCAAAGCCAAAAAGCGCGGCCGAGATCGAGGAAATCGTCCGGCAACATCCCCTCGTACGCTACCACGGGCTTGCCCCGGGCCACATGGACCTCATACGGGCTCACCAACTGGTGGAGGCCGGACATCGCCAAGACGCCTACGCCATGATCCTGCCCTACACGGGAAAGCGAAAGCGGCAAGAGGCGGTGTTGACGTGCCTAAAGAAAACCCTCCAGTTGTGGTTGCGCTATCGAGACGGGGTCGCCCGCGCCTGCGGACTCAAGAAACGTTAACAGTGTTCCGGCTGGTCACGCTTCTCTTTGGTTTCACCTCTTTCTTTCTAACCATCAGCTATAGGCCATATGTTCTTGCCGCGGCGATCGCTGACGACATGGTCATCGTGCCGGCCGGCGAATTTCTCATGGGGAGCCACGCCGGGAGCGATGGATTCGACGATGAGCAGCCTCAACGACGTGTCTTTGTCGGCGCATTCTGGATCGATCGCCTCGAAGTCACCAACGCCGCCTATCACCGCTTCGTCCAGGCAACCGGACATCGTGCGCCCGGTAACGCCAATCCCGCCGTGACTCTGTGGGAACAGAACGCCCCTATCGCTGGGATTGACCAGCATCCGGTCGTCAATGTCAGTTGGGAAGACGCCTCAGCCTACTGCCGTTGGATCGGC
>JAHWYE010000373.1 GCA_020028195.1 Nitrospirota bacterium | reverse complement strand
GGGATACCATCTACGCCGATTCGGAGCAAGGGACGAAACCAGCCGAGACCCTGGACGAGTACCGAGAGGCTTATAAGGCGAATCGCGACTTCCCCGCTCTCCATGATCTCCTCAAGGCCACCTCCATCTATGCCATCTGGGACGACCATGAAGTGCGCGATGACTTCACCGGCCAGACTGTCGATCCGACTCTGTACGCTACCGGCCGGAAGGCCTTCCTGGAGTATATGCCCCTACTGGAACGGCACGGCTTGCCTGACTTCACCTGTGCTGGCACTCCGCTGTTCCGGGTCTTCTCCTGGGGAAAGGGCGTCCTCCTCATCATTCTGGATGAGCGCTCCTGTCGAAGCGCTAGCGTTGCGGAGGTCTGCCAGAACGATCCAGTACTCCCGCCCGATCCAGTACCTACGCTCCCTGCCGTTCTGCGGACGCAGTTTGGATTACCGGAGTCACCGCCGCCCGGCTGCCTCGAGGCCCTCTTTGACTCCTCTCGCACCATGCTGGGTTCCTTCCAGCAGGCTGTCCTCAAGCTGCTCCTGCGTTTCTCCCCGGCCAAGTTCAAGTTCATTATCAATGAGGTGCCTATCCAACAGTTCTATGGTATGCCGTATGACCGCTGGGAGGGCTACGGTGCCGAGCGCAACGAGATTCTGAGCTTTATCCGGGACAACCACATCGAGCATGTGATCTTCCGGGTGTGTCCCACCTTTTACACATGACGTTTTTAACCGGGCTGTACGGCTCATGATGCCAACCGTGATCCGCACACTCCGTGCGGTAACGCCCAACCCGCCTTGTTAGGGAGCTTGAAAGCCGCCCACATTGGGGAGGAGGTCGATCTAATTCCTGGGAGATCTTTGCGGCCGCTTGTCCCTGGTCACCCCTTGCCACTATCCTCTCCGCAACGTATCCAGTGGCACGTCTGTGGGGGCGAAGGGGGTAGGATGGCTGTGACCGTGCAGATGCAGTTCGAGTCGGCTGTCACGGAGATGTACCAGAACGCCTTTGTGGGTTCGTCTATCGAAAACGGCGCGACGATTATCCAGTTCGATCTGCGCAAACTTGACTTTCAACGGGAGTTGGGGACGACCTCGACGATCTGTTGGCGTAAGGATCTCTATCACGTCGACATTCATGAACTGTCAACATTCCACAATCCAATAAAGTATCGGTTCATCGTCGCGCAAGGTTCTTACCTGAACGACGAGAACCAGCGGATATACTTCACACCAGACATCCAGGGTGTCTCAACATCGCAGCATATGAGCAAAAGCATTATCCGGCTCTCCTGCTACCTGGCGGTGGTGTGCGGCGTCAGTCTCCGACACATTGCGCTGCTCTTGTCCTCGTTATTTCTGATTCCCATTACCAAGTCTTCGATCAAACGCTGGATTGATGACATTGGCTCGCATCTGCCCTCTCCAGAAGAGATGCTGCAGCAATTACTTGCCCGCAGGCCGGCGACGGAGTGCCATATTGACGGCTACTACCCGCGCGGAACAGACAAGTGTGTGATGGTAGTGAAGGATGAGCATGACCGCATCCTGATGACCCATGAAGCGGCGTCGGAGAATGGAGAGGATGCCCGGAAATTTCTTGAAAAATTAAAAACCCACGGCCTGCGTGTTACCGCCGCCTGGTCGGATTACTCGCAAAGCTTCACGGAAGCCATCAAGTCGGTCTATCCCCATGCCCGCTTTCAGGCGGACCATTTCCACACGGTGAAGAATATCTGGGGGCACCTCAAAAAATCGCTCTTATCCTACCGCAGGACGATCAAGGCGAGGGGTGAAGCCAAGCAAGATGAGGCATGCCTCGCCTTGGCCAGGAAGTTATGGAAAGTGCGTTGGAGCCTCCTCAAGAAGCCAGGTAATTTATCTGTGGAGGACAAGCAGGCCATTACCGAACTGGAAAGCGAGGATGAGGGTTTTGTGCACAGCTTTCGGGGTATTATCCGGCAGCTGGTGAATATCTTTGACCATGCGCACAGCGAAGCCCAAGCCAAGCTCCGCCTGCAACAGCTGCGGAAAGATATTCAAGCTCTTGGAGACCCTCATCTGGCGAAGATCCCTCAATTCTTTGACGATCACTGGGATCAAGCCTTACGGTATCTGCGGAAAAAAGGCATGGGCACGTACAGGCGTGGGTCCAACTCAGAGTCGGGGATGCGTCTACTCCGCAGACTGGAGAAAAACCATGATGGGATCAGATCTGCCGTAACCCGGCAGCATTACATTCAGCTCTATCAGGCGATGAAGTACCTGTCCCTCGACATTGCAGATTTTATAGAGCAAGGCCCTCAAATGACTGTGGTACCACGTGTGTAAAAGGTGGGACACACCCTCCGCCTGGGGACGGTCCTGCCCCTGATTGCCCCGCCGGACCGCGCCTAGCCCCGCCTTGCCTTGTCTTGCCGAGTTCAATTACTTTTTCTTATGGGACTTTTCCACGCCCTTGATCTTCCCAGCGTTACGGCTGGCGTGAAAAACGCTCGTACCTTTCTTGACACCGTAGTTCTTGACCATCGCGCGCTTGAGACGATGGTGCGTCTCGGTCAACGGCTGCATTTGGGCGAGCGCGCCGGGCTGG
>JAHWYE010000372.1 GCA_020028195.1 Nitrospirota bacterium | reverse complement strand
GTACAGCAACATCCCGTGATAGACCTCCGGCGAGCCCAGCCCATAGATGCAGGAGACCGAGCACACGATGACCACATCGTTCCGCTCCAGGAGCGAGCGTGTGGCGGAGTGCCGCATCTGATCAATCGTATCGTTGATCGAGGCATCCTTGGCGATGTAGGTGTCGGTCTGAGGGATATAGGCCTCCGGTTGGTAGTAATCGTAATAGCTGACGAAATACTCGACCATGTTGTGCGGAAAGAACTGCCTGAACTCCTGATAGAGCTGACCGGCCAGCGTCTTGTTGTGGACCAGCACCAGGGTCGGCTTCTGGGCGCACTCGATCAGATTGGCCATCGTGAAAGTCTTGCCAGAACCGGTGACCCCTAACAACACCTGGTGCTTCTTGCCCGCCCGCACGCCAGCCGCAAGCTTCTCGATCGCCTGGCTCTGATCGCCACAAGGCTTAAACGGGGCTTCGAGTTTGAAGGCATTCATGGCGGCCATCTTACCACAGGGCTACGCGCGCAGTTCACATTCCCATCACGGATTATTGGCGCTCATCGTTGATTGAGCGGGGATCGACGTCAAGGATGGTTCTGGAAGGCGAGAGGCACCTGGACAGGAGACTCATCGGTCCACTCGACGTTGTGTCGCTGAGTGAAGGAGGAGAGTTAATTCTCTTTATAGGAGATCGGTGCGCCAGCCCGATGAACTGCAGACCCCAGATGCCACCCGACTCCTTATTTCTTTTTGTCCGCAGGGGGAGGCGGTGCCTGCTTTTCCACCTTGAGAATCTTCACGTCGAAGGTCAGGTCCTTGCCAGCGAGGGGATGGTTCAGGTCCAACACGACCGACTTCTCGGAGACTTCCAGCACCTTGACGGTTCGTCCATCGGCTGATTGCAGCAGATCGCCGGTCTTGGCACCCACAGGCACTTTACCCTTCTCGACCGTGGCCCTTGCGTTCTTGTCGTAGGCACCGTACGCCTGTTCTGCAGGCACCTCGACTCGCTTACTCTGTCCGGCCTTCATACCAGTCAGAGCCTTTTCCAAACCGGGAACGATCTGATGCCCCCCCTGCGTATACGAGAAGGGAGCCTGCCCGACATTGGAATCCGCCACGGTCTTGTCTGGGAGAGTCAAGGTGTATTCAAGCGTGACTTTGAATCCATCGGCGACCTGCAGGTCGCTTTCCGCCCGAGCCATTCCTGCCCAGAGCGGGCTGCCCATCAGTACCAGCGCAGCGCCAACCAGCCGAATCCGTGAGTATCTCATCTGCTCCCCCCTCCCATCGGTGACAGAACAACGTGCAAGGTGTGCGCGGAATCGGCCGCCCAGTGTCCATTGGCGCCTCTGCGAACGATGGCCAGATTGGACAGCCCTCACGCGTATGGATCGTTCAGAGGTTAGAAAAACGGGGCTGCCGCGGAGCGGCAGCCCCTAGACTTCTAGCAGTGTGCGAGCTTACCAGCGGTCGCGCTTGCCACCACCGGAACGGCCGCCACCGCTTGAGCGAGCTTCCTGAGGGCGCGCCTCATTGACCGTTAGCGTGCGGCCGCCGAGTTGGGTACCATTCAAGGCCGCAATCGCGGTCTTGGCCTCCTCGGCCGTGGCCATCTCGACAAAGCCGAAGCCTCGCGACTGCCCGGTGAACTTGTCCGTGATCACACGCGCCGATTCAACGGTGCCATGCGCCGCGAACAGTTCATTCAATTGCTGCTCAGTCGCCGAATACGGCAACCCACCCACATAAATCTTCGAACCCATCGGGTTCCTCCTTGTTAATGATGATATTGTCTTGGACTCGAGAACGAAGTGAGGAAGGAACGGGCCGAAGACGCGAACAACGCGGCGACTTGGGTCTGACTTCCGATCAAATTCCCGGGCAAAACAACATCGGTTGGGGCCTTGCTCCTCGATGCTTCACCACCAGGCCCATGCGACGAAGCAAGGTCACTCTACTGCACGGGGCGCCGAAAAGCAAGCAGAAACAGAATTTCTTTCTTGCCGCGGCGGCCTAACCCGCATTATTCATGAAGCCTTCTACTGCAACCGCGGATACGCCGCTACGACCTGCCTGCATGCGGGTTCCGTGGCACGCAGGCGGGCGGGCTCGCCCCTCAGACCTTCGACGTACTGTTCAAGTACGCCTCAGGCATTCGGGGCTCCACGCGCCCGTCTCGCTGGGCGTCTCCGCGTTTTCGTCACGAACCCTCATGAATAATGCGGGTTGATAGGCAGCCGGGGGAGAGAGCGGTCGCTGGGGATGGAACAGGATCGCTTGGAAATTGTCGAAGCTGATGGTGGCCTCGCCCCTCGCCACGACCAACCCAGCCAGAAGGCCGCACGCGCCACTGACAGGCTGAACGCCTCTGAGTGTGGTCGTGCCCTGCTTCATCAGTGAGTCCAAATCTCTTCCGGAGTATCTTCGAAGGGAGACACGTGAACCATCCAGCCGAAGATCTGGGGGTAAAATCTCCCACCAACTTTGTCGCACTCATCTTTAGTCGCGATCGATCCTTTGAAACCAAATCTGGTCCAATCGGCCATGCCGACTTCATTGCGAGGCGGCAGGCAGATGTTCACATGCGCGTGCCACTGCGCCACGCT
>JAHWYE010000371.1 GCA_020028195.1 Nitrospirota bacterium | reverse complement strand
CAGATTCGAAGGACTGAGGCCGATGGTCGGAGGCAGCGGTGCGGCAGTCACGGTCAGGGTCGCCGGCACAGTTCGCGGGGTATTGGTCGCCCCGGTCGCCGTGACGGTAATCGTCGCATTGTAGGTGCCAGCGGTCAGACCGGAGGTGTTCACACTCACTGTGGCAGAGCCGGGCGCGCTACCGGTGGCCGGGCTTAGGGTCAACCACGTGGCACTATCGCTCACTGACCAGTTCAATGTCCCACCACCGGTGTTGGTAACGCTCAGCGTCTGAGCAGAGGGATTCGCTCCACCCTGGACCCCAGTAAAGCTCAGGCTCGATGGGCTCAGACCAATGGTTGGGGGCACCGGCGCAGCGGTGACGGTCAAGGTCACCGACACAGTTCGCGGGGTATTGGTCGCCCCGGCTGCTGTAACTGTAATCGTCGCGTTATGGGTACCCGCAGTCACCCCTGCGAGGTTCACGGTGGCTGTGAGGGTCCCGGGCGCGGTCGATCCTGAGGCCGTCAGGATCAGCCATCCGGCATTGCTGCCTGCGCCCCAGCTCATGGTCCCGCCGCCTGTATTGGTCACGCTTAGTGTTTGGGCAGAAGGGTTCGCTCCACCCTGCACACCACTAAACGTTAGGCTGGCCTGACTCAGACCGATGGTCGGCGAGGGCGGCGGAGGTGGAGGCGGGGCCGTCTGCGCCGCTGGCGTGAGAATGCCAGCCACTTCCGGCCGCTGAGTCAGTTTCCGAGCAGAACCGGATCCCGAAGACGATCCCGACTGAGGCGCTCCAGAAATTTTGCCTACTGGTGCAAGAGGAGCCAGGGTTGCCGATGCTGAAGGCAGAGTCGCTTGGGAAGACGGCACGAGTGTTGGAACAGTTAGGCTCCCAGTAGCGGTTGCTATCGGAGAAGTATTTTTGGATCTCTTCAAGGCAGTTGATTCAGTGTTAGTTATGCTTGCTGTCGGAGTCGTGTTGGGAGACAACGAAGTCGTTGGCGATACGGAAGAGGTGGCAGGAACATGAGACGCTGATGGGCGCCGTGTCAATTTGTTGCGATTATGCTTCTTCTTAGAGATCGTGCTGGGTGTCGATTGATGAGACGGTATTGTTGTGTTTCCTGATGGGCGCCGAGTGAGTGTATGGGTCTTGTTGGCGGATTGCAAAGAGACCGTCGGCTGTGGGGGGACAGAAAGTGGTTCTGCTGACGCACGGCTCTGCAGGGTGAGCGGTCCAGTTTGCCAAATGACCGTCCCGCTGCTCATCCAACACAATCCTGTCACCAGTGCCACGACGATCTTGAAGCACTGGTTGCGAGCGTCCGACCTCTTATGCAAGTGCCACATGGTCTTGGCCTCCTTGCTCACTCTGGCCATCCACATAAAAACGCCCATCCGATAACAGGGTGGGCGTTTCGTCGCACCTGCATCTGCAGCGTGGCAGCCAGACCAACCATGGGAAGCCGTGCTTCCCTATCCAGGCCTCTTGGCTTTGCGCCCTACCCTCTCAGGTAGTTTGCCTTTTTCACGCGCCGTGACGAGAGGTCACGGCATTTCCATTTGCGTCTTGTTTTTTCCTTTCGACCGCCGGTATTCCCGGCTCAGCACTTGTCAGCGTTTCTCGTCATCTGGAGGCATCTACACCCGTTTCACGCAAGGGATAATGAGCAAGACCAGTGCCGAATTGCCTTGGCCCTCAATGGTGGTCTTTAGAGGAAGAGAAAGACAAGGAAAATTGGGTGCTTGTGCCCTTGCCTTGTCAGTATGTGCTAGATCATGATGTCGGATGCGTTGACTGCGGCGTTGTATGGACTGGCCTCTCCCGAATGAACATTCGTACTAATACATGAAGTATCATATGTAAGTAATTGAGTAATAAAGTAATTACAACTCATTTACAGCACTAATCTCCATGTGCAACCAATTGATTTTCATAGACTGACAAAAGTGAAGGTTCCCCTACGTCCCCAGGGGGTGACACAGTGCTTGAACCATTGAGTTGAGTGGATGGAGTGGTCAAAACCATGCGAAGCGGAGGGTACGCAAGAAAGCTAGGCTCCAAACGGGAATTGCATCACAGGGGGCCCTCTTCCCATGAGTGGGCAGCATGGGGAAGAGGGCTTTCCTTTTGATGAGCTATATTCTGTACGTGTCGGGATTCTGTTTCCGTGTTTCCGAAATGAGTCTGACAATTGACTGAGGAGACAGGTTCTGCCATCCTTCTTACAACGCAAAGCTGGGAGGTTCTCGATGGGGAAAGACACGCCAAGGTGCATAGGGGTGGTGGGGCTGGGATACGTCGGCCTTCCCATCGCGGTCGCATTCGGCAAAGTACGCCCGGTGGTTGGCTTCGATATCAATGAGGAGAAGGTTGAAGAACTTCGGCGAGGGATTGATCGCACAGGCGAAGTTTCCTCGGCCGATCTACAGGCTGCCCAGATCCAGTACACGTGTAAGCCAGCTGATCTCAAGGCAGCCGATTTCATCATCGTGGCTGTGCCGACGCCCATCAACGAGGCCCTGCAGCCGGATCTCACGGCGCTGCGGCGGGCCTCCGAACTGATCGGCACCAACCTATCGCCAGGAACAATTGTTGTCTTCGAG
>JAHWYE010000105.1 GCA_020028195.1 Nitrospirota bacterium | reverse complement strand
GCATGAGCCCTGTTTGAAGCCAGGAGGTCCGGATCATTCCCCCAGGGCCAGAGACGCCCATCCACACCGCGCATGGCCTTTTCCCACTCCGCCTCCGTGGGAAGACGCTTGCCCTTCCAGCGACAGAACGCCTCCGCATCATCCCAGGAGACATACACAACCGGCTGGTTCACGCCTCGCAGGCGTGACATGTTTTTCGCATACCGTGAAGGCGGTGCGGCCTTCCGATGGCCCGTGGCAGCCACGAATGCTTGGTACTGATGGTTCGTGACTTCGTAGCGGTCGATCAGAAATGTGTCCAGATAGAGGGTGCGCTGCGGCTGTTCATCATATCCACCAGCCTTGGTACCCCGGACGAAGGGACCAGCGGGGATACGGACCATTTCCTCCTTCACAGGGGTTTCATTCGAGGAGGCAGGATTGAGGCTGACCGGAGGAGACTCAGGAAGCGATTCCTCAATTGGGGGCGGTGAGATACCGTTGAGAATCCCCATCACGGGCAGGCTGGTCAGGAAGAGAACCGTGAGCAGTAAGGCGACTTTGAATTTCGTTTCGAGCATGGCTCAACTTGAAGCCACTGCGAGCTTATCCAGGCAAGGCCCAGCCTCAGCCTCCTCTAATTTTTCGCCGTCCGTGATCCCTTGGGTTGCTCATCGACATCTCTTGCGCACCGGATCCCGATGGTACTGTCGGTCCGCCACATCTTCGCCTGAAAGCGCTTAGAGAGTCGCGCCCCTTGCGGCGTCTCTCTCCACGAACCGCCCCGAATCACTTTGTGCTGCCCGTCTTCAGAGCCCTGAGGGTCACGATACGGTGACTTCTGATAATACTGCTCGCCATAGGTATCCGCCACCCACTCGGCGACATTTCCGGTCATGTCGTAAAGCCCGTATGGACTTCGTCCGGACTCGAACGCACCCGGCGGTGCCAGGTACTTAAATCCATCCGCATCGCCATCCACGTTCGCGTTCCCCGTCGCGAATTCGTCGCCCCATGGATACCGTCTGTTTCCTTCACCGCGTCCTGCCTTTTCCCATTCGGCCTCGGTGGGCAGACGCTTGCCGGCCCACTTGCAATAGGCGCCCGCATCGTTCCAGGACATCCCTATCGCCGGCAACTCCGGTTTCACAATTTTCGAGATATCATCCTCAAAGACGGGAACAAAGGGCTTGCCGCGCTTCGTCATCCGGACGAAGCGGTCGTACTCGGCCTGCGTCACCTCTTTGCTATCGATATAGTAAGACTTCAGGTAAAGCTGGTGTTCCGGCGCCTCGTCTGGATCACCCTCTACACTCCCCATGGTGAACGGTCCTTCGGGGATCAGGACCATCTCACGACCCTCATCGCCGACGATCGTCTTGTACATCGAGAAGTCCCTTGGTGCAGTCACGGCAACGGCCTGGCGCTCGGTCTTAATCGAGGCAACCAGCTCTCGCTGCTGCTTGGACTTGTATGACTCATAGACCAGGCCTACGATCATGAGAATGAACGAGGCAAACACGAATATAATCGATCCGATCAGCACCCCTTTATTTTCCATAGTCCCTCATCGAGAGAACATTCGGCGTAATATCCGGCGATCGCCGTCAGAGCCGCGGGTCCTCCGACACGGCCTGCCGCTTGCGCTCGGCCCACAGATCCAACAGCATGGAGAGCTGCACACCCAAGAATCCGCCCATCGCGGCTCCGGCCCCCGCCCCGAACGAAATCTTCTCCGGGCCAGCCAGCGCCCAGGCCAAGGCGCCGCCCAGGACTGTGCCAACCAGAATGCTGATCAAGAAGCGCCGCCCTCCGAAGATACCCACAGCTACACCAAGCGCGATCCCGATCCCGACCGCGACCGGGAGAATTCCGCCACCCGCGAGCAGCCCGATCATGGTCCCGACGGTGCCCATCACCATCGCACCTAACACGATGTCGACAACCGTCCGCGTAGCGAACCGTGACAGCTGTGCATCGGAACACGCCAAGAGCTACGTCCCCCTCTTCGGCCGTCATGGTGAGGAGACGGCGATCAGCCCGAAGTCAACTTCGACGCCAGGCCCACCTAAGATCGAAATGCCCCAAGCCTGGTCGGCCGGTTCGTGCTGATGGATCCGTTTGAAATCCTCATAGGCGTTCACCCGCTCCTCGACCCACTGCCCGATTGGCTGCGCCCCGGCCCGAATGACGATCTCTGACGCGCTGAAGATCCCGCCCTCGGTCGTCGTCCCTTTGGATCTCGTCCCGCTCCACACATACTTGGTCGCAACGGGAAGGACCATAAGATCGGTATCCAGCGAGATAAACACCGCGGCGATCAGATCAGCTTCAACCGGTGCGGTCTTTAGCCGCCATCGCCAGGCCACGATCGGGGTCACCTTTGGATTCCAGGCGATTCTCTTGTAGACTCGTTGATCGGCGCTCTTCGCCGAGAGAAACACTGTCTCTTGCTCTGATTGTACCGTGTAAGCCTGTTTGGCTTTACTCTCGCTCCGCTGAGCCTTCCAGCCTTTTGGAAACCCATCCTCGTCTTTGGCGCGGAAGTCTTCCAGAACCACCACACCGGCCGACTGGGCCAGAGACGACACATCAGCCAGCACGATCACCAGAAGAGCGCCGACCATCAAGTTCAGCCCTACGAAAACCATGATCCTTGTCATGCTCACACCGCTCCTCATCCCGCGACGAAGGGCTACAGCTCCTGTGAAGGAGACGGGACCAACGTCGGAGGCTTCTCCGTTGCAAGCTCCCTTTGCGGAACTGGTTGCTGTCCATGGCGACTGAGCCAGAACAGGAGCAGCACCGTCATCCAGAACACAACCATGTTGAGGGTCACCATTTTGGCGGCAAATCCCAGCGAGGGAGTAAAGGCCCAGGGCGAGAGGTCCGGAATCAGCTCATTGACATGCCAGGAGAGGCGCCCCGACGATCTGATATAGCCCATCAGGCCCATGACCCAGGTAAAGGCGGCTGCCAGCCCAAACAGCGCCACCATCCCACGCACCGAGATCTTGCCCCATTCGATCGGGCCATGCACTGTGGCCCCACGCATCATCGCGCGGTTGATCAAGACCCCGAGAACCAGGACCGTCAGAGTCGTGAGAGCCTGCGGGGAGGAAAGTCCAACACGGACGCTGGCCGGCAGGTAAAAGCCGTAGATCGCCAGCCAGACGATATTCAGCATTCCCACCCCAAAGAGCACGGCCAGGCCAATGTTCCCGGCTCTGACCCATGGCACGACCATAGTCCGGTTTGCCCGCCTGTAGAGGATGTAACTCAGGGTGGTGAGGCAGATCATGACATTGATCGCCCCGTTCTTGGCGGACATGACCCCATAATTGCCGATCACCGGATGTTGCGCCCCGCCCATCGCCTTGAGCTCGCTCGCCGACATCGCGAGCGTGTGCGGCGTGAGCCAGACGAAGAGACAGGCCGTCAGCCCCAAGACGAGCACCTTGAAGGCACGCTGATATCGCTCACCGCCCCTGATCCGACCCGTGCTCTGCCAGAGATAATAGTTGATGCCGAGAAACAAGACCCCGATCAGTAAGGCTTGCACCACAAAGAGCCAGGTGAGCAACCCGCCCATCATTGTCACGCCCATGTTCTGCCGGAAGGCATAGACCGATCGCATGAGCCAGTAACCCGCAAAGGGCATCGGCAGTAACGCGCAGACGGTCACGAACAGGAAGACATACCCCACCCAGTCGTAGTAGGCCCGCTCCTCAGCAGATTTGCTCGTCAGGAATCGGTAGGCCGCATAGGCGATGACCACCGCGCCGCCGGACATCAGGTCGGCCAGGAACCGGTGCACATTGAGGGGATTCCATAGGGCCGAATGCAGGAGGTGCCAGACATTACCGAGATAGCGGCCTTGCACATCCACGCCGGCCGGCGACATCATGAAGGCAACCCAGGCATTCGCCAGCAACAGGAGGACCGCGCCCAGCCCGTTGGCCACGACACCGATGGCAGCATGCACCCATTTCAGCGCAGGCGTCGTCATGTGGTCCCAACCGTAGTAGTAGATCATCAGGCAGATGGACTCCGCGAGAAAGACGAAGGCGTAGACCGGCATCATCGTCTTGAAGGTTCCGCCCATGTAACTCATGAAGCTCGGGTAGAGCCAGATAAACAGCCCCAGCATAACGCTCCCGACGACGGCGGTCAGGGAAAGAGCCAGGAGCGCAACCTGCAGGACGTCCCGAGCCAGTTGATCGTAGCGGACCGCAGAGGCTCGATTTCGCATCGTGAGCCCCAGGAACTCCATGATCACGCAGAAAATCGGAAGCGCCAGCACAAAGCCTCCGAAATAGGTGTGCTGCTGCGTCACGAACCAGACGAGGACCCGGTTGTCCAGGGAGCCATAGCGGGGATAGACAGTCGCCCCGGACGATGGAGCGGGAGGGCCGACCGGCACACCTTCGGTCTTATAATAGATGTCCTGTGCCGGCTGAGGAACCGCCTGACCATGGGCCAGATCGACCACGGCCCCAAGGCCAACCATCAGCAGAAAAAGACCGACGATCCGCACTGGCCAGAGCGGCCAGAACAGAGGCACGTTCTGCGTGACCCAGCGTTGCATTCAGCCTCGTCTTCCGGTTTCTCTCAGAGCCATACCGGCGGGCGAAATGGACTCCTCGCTCTGCACGACTTTAGGCTTCGACAGGATGCCCATCACGAACGGGCACCGCAACAGGGAAGGTGGGACCATCTGCTGAACCTGATTTTCCAGATGGCGGCGATATCCCAGGTAGTAGCAATAGAGCGCCATCACGCCCGCGACCGCCCCGGCCATCAGACTTTGAACGACTCCACTCCTGGCATCCAACCTGAACAGGAATGTGGCAGCTCCTGACATCGTCAAATAATAAGTGGCGGCAAAAGCCAGCCCCGGCCACCACCAGAACCGGAACAATTCCGCCCAGCCAACTGTACGGAGCATCATGCTCCACCCACTGGTACGCTGCTCGCCGATCAGATAGGCCCACAGTGCTACCGTTCCAGCAAACAGGCTGACAACGACCAGTTGACCAAGCTCGGTTCGACCAGCCTCATCAAGGTTGGCCAGCCCGAGTGATACCACTGCGCTCGCCAGCACCGCTGGAATCCCCAACTGGGCGAGTCGTCCAGGCTGTTCCCTGAACAGAGCCCTGAGCGCAGCCCCGTCAGGAAATGTCACAAGCTGGCTGCCCTGCCGCTTCAACCGTTGAACGTGGCCGATTTCGAACGCGTCCCTTGCAACGGAGGTACAGGCGATGATGATCGCCATCATGGCGGGACCTTCAGAATGGCGGAAAAAATCATAGTTCACGAGGATCCTCAATAAGGCCAAGACCATCAAGGAAAGCTGAACGCCGTAAGCGAATCCGATCCAGCCGACCAGCCAGCCCACTGTCCGGCTCCCATCCTCCCTCCATATGGTCACCCAATCCGCGCTGCGGCCGACCTGATAAGCGCAGGCAGCCGTGGCTGCCGAAATCAGCCCGCTCAGCCCCAGCAGGGTCAGAGGCTCGGACAGCGGAGCAAGATGCTTGATGACTCGGTAGATGGCGAATGCGACCAGGCCCGCCACCAGCATCACGAAACGCTTTCGCTTCCGAACCGACTCCTCTGTCGCCGCCAGGGTCAGGCGCGGAAGGACACGGAGTGTCAGCCGATGCAACATAACAAACCCGTTGGGCGTGAGACGTCAGGTGGTCGTGGCCCAAGAAACCCTTCTGAAATACCCCTCACGACTTTTGTGCTGCCATTCCGAAATACTTCGCTTTCACTTCTTCCATTAAGGAAACCGTCACCTCGGATTGCCCTTTTTCGACAGCCGTCCGCTCGAGTTCCACCCGCGCCATCGCTCGCACTGGCGCCGGGATATTCTCGAGCCGGCGCTCGGCTTCCGGCTCCCACACGACAGCCCCACCGTGCCGGGCCTGGGCCAACAGCGCAAACGTGATCACCCGATTGCCCGTCGATCTGGCATAGTCCTCCACCTCATGCCTGAGCAGTGGTGCAACGTAGGGAGGCATCCGATCCAGGACATGCCGGGCTTCGTCCGTCCACATCAGTCGATCCACCAGCGCCATGGCCTGATCCGGCGACGAATCCAACCCCACTCGGAGCCCGCACCCTTGGCATTCAGTTCGCACGAGCCAGGTCTGCGCACCGCTCTCATCCAACCGCTCGTCTACTCCCACCGTGTGCATCCACCTGCCGCAGCCACAGACGAGCATAGGCTTACCCTATCTTTCCCGGGTAGAGGATGTACAGCATGGTGTAGGTGACGCTGCCCGTCACAAACAAAGTGCAATAGATGATCATCGTGAATCGGCCCAGCGCCCGGTGCCGCTGCTC
>JAHWYE010000104.1 GCA_020028195.1 Nitrospirota bacterium | reverse complement strand
AACTCTCGAAGGTTGTCCAATCGGTTGATGATGTTCCCCGCGTTCCCATGATTCCAGAGCAACACGGCGGAGGTTCGTGAGGGCTCCACGTACCAGCCGAACAGCTTGGCACCGTCGCCAGCCTGGAACCACACATCTTCCAGCGGCAGGCCAAAGGCTTTGCCCCAATCGCGGTCCTGCCACGGATCAGGATGATAGACAAACAACTGATCGAGGACGCTCACCGATCAGACGCCGTATGAGCAGGTAGACACCTGAATTTAGAACGATAACCCAACGCCACCCGAAATAATCTGTGTGTGATAATTCAACGAGGTCGAGGGCCCGGACCCTTCGCTCTCCCACTCATGCTCTGCTACAAAGTATTTGTACTCGCCAAACAGGAATACTCGCTTGCTCACATTTGCCCGCAAGCCTCCGAGAAACTGATATGCGAATGCCCCACTGCCTGCTGACCCCGTGAGGAGGTCGTTGCCTCGCTGAATATTGACGTCGCTGAGAACCCCCAACGAAACTCCTCCCCCTATGCCCACGTAGGGTTGAAGAATCTCGCCGGGATATCGCGCCAACAGATTAACCATGGTATTAAGCAGAACGAGGTTCCCTTCCGCTTGAGTCACACCTGACGACAGAGAAGTTGTCGGAGGTGCCTTGACGCTTCCACCATGACCAAAGGTCTCGATCTCAAAGCCAATGATCTTGTTGGTGAAGGACGGAAAGAGCCCTGCTTTCACACCGGCGCCGACCGCGCCTCCGATGCTGGTGTTCTGGATAACAGTACCTCCAACGGAAAGGTTCTTGTCCTGTGGCAGAGTTCCTAAAACGTAAAGGCTGATGTACCAGTCCACTTTCTTCGATGGGGGCGGCGGAAGCGTGGTGCCGCCACCTTCTTGCCCATGGGTGGGGGTAGTCCATAACGAAAACGCTGCAAGGATGGCCAGAATGGCGAGCGGCTGCCCTTTTGCTTTCAAATTATCCTCTTGTCTCCCGATGCAGAGAGAAGAGCGAGGTGGTTTGAACTGACCAAGGGCTTGCCACAGGAGAATACGAGTCGTAGCAACTACCGTAAAGCGGCCGAACATACTAGGATCTGGACAATCCAGGAGGTTCAGGGAGACGGGCGATGGATAGGAAGTCACACCGCCCGTCTCTAGCACTGGAAAGCTTATTTAGGACCGACAGCCGTGCCTTGGACCTTGAAGATAAACCCATCCAACACAACGGCCCAGAACCATTGTTCTGAGATTGTCACATCCGTGAGCCGAGTGCCGCCTGCCTTCTGCGCGGCTTCACGCAATGCATTCTCAAAGCGCGTATTCTGATTGATGGGAATGAACCCGAACAGCATAATACCAGTGCTAGTTGCTTCCATCTGACCCAAGGACTTCTCGTTAGGCCCTATTGGGGCAGCCGGAAAACGCAACTGCGTGGATTGACACGCCGTAATTGCGAGCAAGACAAGAATGACAAGAAGTTGGCCTATTGATTTCATGCGTTCCTCCTCGATTAGGGAGAGGTTATTTCTTCGCGACGGCGGTTCCCTGCACCTTGAAGATGTATCCGTTTATGACATACCCCCACCACCAACGCTCTGAAATGGTCACATCTGCCAGCCTGGTGCCTCCCTTCTGTTGCACAGCTTGATTGTAGGCTCTCTCGAATCGCTCATTCTGATTGATCGGGATGAAACCAAACAGGAGCAACCCTACGCTGGAGCCTTCCGTCGGGCCCAAAGATTTCTCATTCGGCCCAACTGGAGCAGTGGGAATCCGCACTTGCGTCGAATGGCAGGCTACGGTCGCGATGAGCAGAACAGTGCCAAGAAGCAAGCCCATAGTTCTCATGCTTTCCTCCTTGATTGGTTGTTTCCTAGTGACAGAGACCCTGTTCTAATGATTCCTGGTTTTGCGGGCTGGAGACTAGCACTTCGAAAGGAACTGGTCAATAACCCTTATCGCCGTCATCCGGCGCACTCTATGGTAGAAAAGAAAAAGCGCAAGACAACCGAGCCGCCATGCTAGCCATCGCTTTCTGTCTCAGGTATACTTTGCCCCTATGTCACGGTTAGTTCTGAAAGGTCGCCTCAGCCCATGACCGTTCCGTCTCCCAATGCCACTGGACGCCTCACGGCGTGCGACGTCCTCGTAATCGGCGGTGGCCCTGCCGGCTCCACGATCTCGGCCTTGCTTGCCGAGCAGGGATGGAACGTGCATGTGCTCGAGAAGGACCGCCACCCACGGTTTCACATCGGCGAGTCCTTGTTGCCTCATTCCATACCCATGCTCAAGCGGCTAGGTGTCCTGCAGGAGGTTGAGAAGATCGGCATTGTCAAATATGGCGCGGAGGTGGTCTCCCATTACCATGGGAGATCGCGCATGCTGTACTTTTCTCGCGCACTCGACGGTTCGCAACCGTTTGCCTTCGAAGTCAAGCGAGCCGAATTTGATGAGATCCTGCTCCGCAACTGCGCCGCGAAGGGTGCCCACGTATGGGAAGGATACAGGGCGAAGCAGGTGAAGTTTCGTCCAGAGCAACCCACGTTGGTGTATGGCGAAGACCCACAAGGCCAAGCGCTGACGTGGGAGACTCGCTTCGTTGTAGATGCCAGCGGCCGCGACACGTTCCTCTCCGGACAGGTGGACGGCAAACACCGAAATCCACACCACAACAGCGCCGCCATCTTCGGCCATTTCAAAGACGTGAAGCGCCTGCCCGGGATGGACGAAGGAAACATCAGCATCGTGTGGTTCGACCATGGGTGGTTCTGGATCATTCCCTTCAAGGACGGCATCACAAGCGTCGGCGCCGTCTGCTGGCCCTACTACATCAAAACCAGGAAGACTGAGTTGGAACTATTCCTACGGGATACCATCGCCTTATGCCCTCCGGTCGCTGAGCGTATGGCGAAGGCCAAACTTGTCACTTCAGCTCACGCAGCCGCCAACTATTCCTATCGGCGGACCACGATGTCAGGCGACGGCTACATCATGATCGGTGACGCGTTTGCATTTATCGATCCTGTGTTCTCCAGCGGGGTGCACCTGGCGTTGAATAGCGCGACTCTGGGCGCCAACGTTGTGGACGCCTATTTGCGAGGATCGCCCGAACATGCTCGACTCCTGCGACGGTTCCATCGGACGGTGCGAAGAGGGGTCAAAACCTACTCGTGGTTCATTTATCGCTTCACGCAGCCTGCTTTTCGGGCCCTCTTTATGTCGAAACGCAGCAGGTTTAAGATGGAAGAAGCCGTGCTTTCCATATTGGCCGGTGATGCGTTCGGCAAGTCACCGACTCAGATCCCGATCTTCCTGTTCAAGATTGCGTATTACCTGACCTACCTCTTCAATCTGAAGGAAAACTGGTTGGCCTACCGACGAAGGACTCATGGAATTCCTTCGACCGTCACAGAGGTCAAAGACTACGCCGTCAACACTCTTCCTGAGCTTCGCAGCTAGCGAGCAATGCAGTAGCATGAGCACTGTGAAACCAAAGCCGAGTGGCACGCTGCCCAGTCCTTCATTAGAGGACTATGCTCCTCCGGCGTCTGTTCGTGAGGCATTCCCTCTGCAGATCCAAGTCCAGTATGTAGCTACATCCGACGTGAAGTCCTTCCTGAAGGCATCCCGAGCTCATCCCCTCGCGCTTATCTGCTTCGATCGCAATGCGCCGCCTCCCGGTAAAGAGTCGTATCCGGTCGTCCAACTCAATCTGCCACAGGTGGAAGGGTCTCCCGTGGCCGAAGTCTGGATGAGCGTGGCGCCCGTCACCTCTTGCAAGATCGAGGGCGTCTCTTTTGCAATGAACGAGCAGATCCTCTTCGGCTTCTTGGAAATAGATGAGCCTCAAAAGTCGTCCCTCGAAACTCTGGCCTTCGGCGCCTATGGCCGGTTGCTCGCTCTAACCCGAACCCTGGGGTATCCCTACTTGCTGCGGGTCTGGAACTACTTTCCGGACATAAACGCTCGTCCCGCCGGTCTTACGCGGTACCAACAGTTCTGTGTCGGTCGGCACGAGGCATTCGCCGAGGGTCAGCCGGATTTCCGAAAGATCCTGCCAGCTGGGAGCGCGGTCGGTACGAGATCAGGGCCGCTTCAGATCTATTTCTTGGCATGCACGAAACCAGGGACGCATATTGAGAACCCTCGGCAGGTCAATGCCTACGACTACCCGACTATCTATGGTCCTCGAAGCCCTTCCTTCGCTCGTGCGACGCTCAGTCAATCGGAGTGCGGCGATCATCTCTTCATCGCCGGCACGGCCAGCATCGTTGGGCACACGAGTCAGCATATCGGAGAGCTGGAGAAACAGACATTGGAGACACTCCACAATCTCCAGGCACTCGTTGATCATGCGAAGCAGTTGCAAACAGCCGGAGATGGGCTTGGTGACCGGCACGCTCTCTTCAAGGCCTACATCCGGCGCCCAGAGGATCTTTCGACCGTCAGTACCATCCTGAAGCAGCACCTGCCGACTCAGGCACAGGTGCTGTGTCTGCAGGGAGCCATCTGTAGAAGTGAGTTACTCCTGGAAATCGAAGGCATCTTGACCGCAGGATCGGAAGGTGAACGGGAGTCCCTCTAAATGCTGCCGACCCCTGTTCTTCCTTCTGAGTTTCCTTCCTTACCCACCTCGGCATAAAGGACTTCATCTCAACCTCGATGGCTCGTGTGAGTGAAGACCTTCAGCGATCAGGATGGACGGGATGATCTCGAATCTGTTGATCCTACTCTCACAGATTGGTGTCATCCTGCTCCTGGCTCGGCTGGTCAGCTGGGGACTTCGGACGTTACATCAGCCTCAGGTGATGGGAGAGATCGTCGCCGGCATCCTCCTAGGACCATCGCTACTCGGCTGGCTCGCTCCCAACGCATCGATGGCCCTCTTCTCGCCCGACAGTCTCGGACCGCTGAACGCACTTGGGCAGGCAGGGGTCCTGCTGTTCATGTTCTTGGTCGGCCTGAAGCTCGACCTCGCGAACGTGTGGGCGCGCGGGCGGCCGGTTCTGATGATCGCTCATGCGAGCATTGCTGTGCCGCTGATCCTCGGTGCGGGGCTCGCCCTCTGCCTCTACCCCTCCCTCTCGGATACGGGCGTAACGCCGACTGTGTTCGCCCTGTTCACTGGGGTCGCCATGGGTGTCACCGCCTTGCCGGTCCTGGCTCGCATTCTGGAGGAGAGCCAATTGTCTGGGACCCCCATCGGAACCGTGACCCTGGCATCTGCCGCGTTGAAGGACGTCACGGTGTGGTGTCTTCTCGCCGGGGTCATTGCATTGAACACACACACCGCTGTACTGGGAGAGCTGGTTCTGACTCTCGTCGCAACAGGTCTCTTCGTGTTCGTGATGTTGGGCCCTGTCCGTCGTACCTTTTACCTTCTGGAAGTGCGGTATCGACGTCGCGGCCGTCTTACAGATGACATGTTGGCCCTCATGCTCCTTGCCATGGTCGGGTCTGCATGGATCACCGAATGGCTTGGGGTCCATGCGCTCTTTGGAGCGTTTCTGGCTGGCGTGGCGCTGCCAAAAGATTCGGACCTTGTGTCCGATGTGTCAGCCAAGCTCGATGGTGTCACCACAGCCATCCTCCTTCCCATTTTCTTTGCCTCCACCGGACTACGGACCAGCTTTGGCCTGATCCATGGAACGGAGCTGTGGTTCTATTTTGGTCTCATCTTGCTGGTGGCCGTGGTCGGAATGTGGGGTGGGACGACTCTTGCCGCTCGCTTCGCCGGCATGTCCTGGGTAGAATCAACCACGATCGGAATCCTGATGAATACACGTGGCCTGATGGAAATCGTCATTCTTAACATCGGCCGAGAGATGGGGATCATTTCGTCGACGATGTTCGCCATGATGGTCCTCATGACCTTGGCAACCACCTTCATGACGATGCCGTTGCTGCGGTGGTGCCGTCCATATCAGATCCGACAGCCTGCAACACCTCAGCATGAGCTGGCGGACAGCGTCAAGAAAGCGTAATTGAAGTGTGCTGCTGAACGAGTCCACCAGCGCCTAGAAATGATAGAGGTTTAGAATGCAGATACGCAGCAGTTTTTGTTGTCATTCCGATTTCTAACGGCGCTGTATGTGGCCTGCACTCAGGGATGAAATTGCGGGGATCGCGGCCCCTGGCATCGCCGGCGACATGCCGCCGGGAAGTGCTGAGGATGGGGCGCGGTTAGCCGTCGATGCCAACCGGCGCT
Organism: Nitrospirota bacterium; assembly: GCA_020028195.1. Taxonomy (GTDB): domain Bacteria; phylum Nitrospirota; class Nitrospiria; order Nitrospirales; family Nitrospiraceae; genus NS-7. The sequence continues at coordinate 172 of JAHWYE010000104.1, read as the reverse complement.
TCTACGACGCGCTTTGGTCGGCGAGCTACGTGGTTCCGCCGCAGCGCTTCAACACCTGGCCATTCCTTTCCTTGCTCGCGGCCTCGGCGCCGGCGCGGCTCGAGATCGGCCCGGGTCTGCATCCGCGGCTCCCCATCCCGGGTACGTCCTTCGTCGACATCAGCCGACCGGC
>JAHWYE010000370.1 GCA_020028195.1 Nitrospirota bacterium | reverse complement strand
GGTTTGGGATGAGTTGATGAGGTCCACAACCAGTCTGGCCGGACGATTCAGCGGCTGTACTCGATAATCACTGATCGTTTCCAGGTTCAGGGACACGGTCACGGCACGGGGGTGGGGCTGCGCAATGGCAATTTCATCTGGAAATTCCTTGCCGTTAAGCTTGGCCCGAGCGGCTTTGCCCAGCGTTGCGTTCCGCAACTTGATCACGACCCGATTGGGGTTTTTTTGGCGAGACTGGGTAAAGCTGACGTCCCGCTGCAGGTCCAACACGACGCGGGTAAAGTCGGGATGGGCCTTGACACGGAGGTCGCGCACGACATTGAGCCCCTTTGCCGGTAGCTTCCTTGCTGTGCTCACCGGGCGGACTGTGAGCGGGCTATCGCTTTCCAGGTCCAGACGAGCCGTGGGTGGCGACGCGGCAAAGACCGGTGACGGGCTGGCCATGGGCGAGCCCAGAAAGACAACAATAAAACCGAAGACTGCGAGGTAGCGGGACAGTCTCATAGCGATCAGGTCCTGTATGCATATCTTTTCTCAGATGTGACTCGGTTTGTCAATAGGTTAGGCCAACACTTGAGAGGGGTGATGCCCCACCTTAGAGGAGACTCTAGGGAATGACACTCGGTATCCACTGGGGACATTCGCTCGCATTTGACAGCCCTTGTGACTTTGGACTAGTTTGCCAAGGAGCCATGACTACTCACGTAATCGTTGATGGGTACAATCTGCTGGGGGCAAGGGGGCAGGTTGGTCCGGATCTAGAATTCGCGCGCGAGCAACTGCTGCGAGACCTCTCGACCTATAGGCAACGAAAGGGCCATGCCGTCACCGTGGTCTTCGACGGCTGGCAGCAGGCGATAGGCGCGGAGCGTCGAGAGCACCGGATGGGCGTCCAGGTGGTGTATTCCAAGCGTGGCGAGAGAGCTGACCAGGTCATCCAACGGTTGGCAGAAGAGTTCGGGCGCGACTGCGCCGTCGTCTCTTCAGATCGGGAAGTGACGGATTTCGCCAAAAGCCGTGGCGCCTTTGTGATGGGGTCTATTGAGTTTGATTCCAAGCTACGCATCTCATCTGTCGTAGCCACACGGTCTGGTCTCAAACAGAAGGCAGAGGAGGACGCCTTGCCACAGCGTACTGCTGACAAAAAGGGGAATGCCAGGAAGCTCCCGAAAGCTCTCCGCAGACGCAACCGTCAGCTCAGGGGATTTTGAACCGACTGGCCCGTGACTATGGGCCACTATCCAAACACATCCGTGGAAAAACAGACGCTTAGTCTGTCACGTCCTGGTGTGCTCTCTTTTCGCGCCCCCTGTCGTGGGAATCACTATGTTCGGGCCTTCTGGAATGCAACCGCGCCATCGAAAAGTACGAACACTGCAATCAGTATGAGCAGGGCGCCTCCTGTAAACCACCCGGTCGCACCCAATTTCCACATATGTTCCGTGACTCCCGCCAGCAGACCGAGCAACCCACAAACAAAGCCGACTGCAGCGGCGATGCGGGCAATTGTAGTCCGCTTGTAACCCACTCCCATACCGCACCTCCCTTGTTTATCCTACCGCACATTTATTTTGAACAGGCGGCGGGCGTTCTGCGAAGTGATGCGTCCGATTTCCTCCACACTCATCGGTTCTGTTGAGCCTTTCAATTCGGCGATCTTTTCGGCCACGAACTTTACATAAGCCGGTTCGTTCCGCTTACCACGATGGGGGACTGGTGTCAAGAAGGGACAGTCGGTTTCCACCAGGAGACGGTCCATCGGGACAGTTTTCATGATGTCCCGCAGCATCGTCGCGTTCTGGAAAGTGATGACTCCCGAGAAGGACAAGAAGAACCCCATATCCAGTGCATCCTTTGCCAGCCAGGCATCTCCTGAGAAACAGTGAAAGACTCCGCCCACCTCTGAGCCCTTCTCTTCTTTCAAAATCTTGATCGTATCCTCCTGCGCCTCCCTCGTGTGAATCACGATGGGCAGGCCAAGCTCGCGCGCCAAGCAGACCTGTTCCCGGAACCGGTCTCGTTGGAGTTTGGGCGGCGAATGGTTGTAATGATAGTCCAGCCCGATCTCGCCGTATGCGACAGCCTTGGGATGTTGGGCTAGTCGGCGCAGCTCATCATACCAATCGTCACCGATACACTTGACCTCGTGGGGATGCACGCCGACAGTAGCATAGATGAACGGATACCGATCAGCCAGTGAGACGGCCGCTCGACTGGTTGCCACGTCACAGCCGATCGTGATAAAGGCCTCGACGCCGGCCTCGCGCGCTCGCGTGATCACCGCGTCCCGGTCCCCGTCAAAACGGGCATCATCCAGATGCGTATGGGTGTCGATCAACACGGTTTTCTCTCCAAGAGGGCCAACCTCCTGGCCGTGGAGCGTAGCATGATGGAGTTCCGCTTGAGAAGCAAGAGCCAGAACTTTGCGCGGTTGACAGAGGTGTAAGTTTCTGCTACAAGCACCCCGCCCATGATCCGCTCTGCTTCCTCGGACCTCGCTCGTCCGATCGTTACTGCCACAGTCTCCCTGATCCTGGCGCTCGTCCTTGTCGCGCTGGCGCCCTTTGCGGCCGCACTCGAACTCCATCACATGCTGGCGG
>JAHWYE010000369.1 GCA_020028195.1 Nitrospirota bacterium | reverse complement strand
CGCGCAATCGTCTGATCCGTAACCACTGCGACCTTCCCGGAGAAACCGAGATCGCTGAGGCGCCGGCCGACGTCCCGTAGCAGCCCCCCTCTGATTCGGATCTCGTAACTGCGTTCGGCCAGAGGAACCTGGACGCGGGGCTCCGCAGTCGGGGCTATGGTGCTCGTCTCACTCACCTGTCACACTCCTGGAGAGTCACTACTCGTCGTTCACTTGTTTGTTGCGTGAGAACAGACAAGCCCTCTGAGCCACGCGCAAGATGTGACGGACGTTAGAACGGGGAGGATGGTAGCACACAGTGGCGGGAACTAAAAGGCTTTGACGTAGGCCAGATAGGCGTCGTGGTTGCGCTTCATTTCTTCGAGACTGTCGCCGCCGAACTTCTCGACCATCGCATTAGCCATCTCAAATGCAATCACCGCCTCGCCGACGACCCCGGCCGCTGGAACGGTGCAGATATCGGAGCGCTCGACCGTCGCGTCAAAGGGCTCCTTGGTCTCGATGTCCACGCTTTTCTTGGGGTTGTAAAGCGTGGAGATGGGCTTCATGGCCACCCGGAGAACGATCGACTCGCCGTTGGAAATGCCCCCCTCCAGGCCGCCCGCGTTGTTGGTCTTGCGGACAAATCCCCGGCCGTCATGATCATAATAGATGTCATCGTGCACTTCGGATCCGAACCGGCGGGCCGCTTCGAATCCCATTCCGATCTCAACCCCCTTCATCGCCTGGATGCTCATGGCCGCCATCGCCAGCCGAGCGCTCAGCCGCCGGTCCCATTGCGAATAGCTACCCAACCCGATCGGTGGGTGGGTGACCACCACTTGGAAGACTCCCCCCAGCGTATCGCCCCGATGTTTCGCGGTCCTGATCCGCTCGACCATCCGGGCCCCGGCCTCCGGGTCGGGGGAACGCACCTCTGAGGCTTCCGCGCGCTCGTAGGCTTCGACCGGATCATCGACCGGATTGGCCGCCACCCCACCGATCTCCGTCGTGTAGCTGAGGACCCGCATTCCGAATTGAGCCAGCAAGGCCTTGGCTACTGCGCCGACGGCTACACGAATGGCCGTTTCACGCGCGCTGGCTTTCTCCAGTACGTTTCGAATGTCCCGATGGGCATATTTGATGGCTCCCACTAAGTCCGCATGACCAGGGCGAGGCCGAGTCACGACTTTTTCAGGCGGCACAGGACCCGGATCGACTGCCATGACCTCTTTCCAGTTCTCCCAATCCTTGTTGGCGATCATCAGCCCGATCGGATTACCCAGGGTCTTGCCTTTCCGGACCCCGCAGGCGAACTCGACCCGATCCTCCTCCACGCGCATACGACCACCACGGCCGTACCCTTTCTGGCGGCGGATCAGGTCCTGGTTCACGACATCGGGCGTCAAGGGGAGGCCGGCCGGCACCCCTTCGAGGATGGCGAGGAGATACTTCCCGTGTGACTCGCCCCCGTTCAAATACCGCAGCATGGTAGCTTCCGGGGCGTCAGGTCTTCACAATGTTGGGAGTAAGGAAGATCAGCAGCTCCTGTTTCGCGACGGTCTCTGTTTTGTTCTTGAACAACCAGCCCAGCACTGGAATGCGGGAGAGATAGGGGATACCCTGGACGGTGTTGGTCTGGCTATCCACGAAAATCCCTCCGAGCACCACGGTTTCGCCATCTCGGACCAGAATTTGAGTGTTGGCTTCTCGCTTGTCGATGCTGGGACCGGCAGGATTGCTCCGGACACCCACCGCATTGCGGGTGGCCCTCACTTTCATCAGGATTTGCTTGCCCTCTTCTCTCGGATCTCGAGAGGTGATCTGGGGCGTCACCTGCAGCTCCAGGTTGGCATCGACGAAGGTCGTCTGAGTGCCTTGCAGCGAGGTCGTCTGGAACGGAATGGACTCGCCCTGTGAGATCTTGGCCTCTCGCTTGTCGAGCGTGGTGATCTTGGGCGCGGCGATGACTTTGGTCAAGCCCAGTGATTCGCCGGCCTGGAGCCGCATGTCGAGCAGAAATCCATCGACCTTACCATACGTAAAGCCCGCTGCGGGGACCGGCGTCAAGCCGGCTACAGTTGCGGGGAGGTTGACCAGAAAATCAGACGTCTGTGCACCAAACGGACCGGTGCTCCCGCTACGAACATTCGCGACACCGAAGTTCGACCCCGAGTTCAGGTTTTGGATCCCCCACTGGATCCCGAGGGACCTGGCATAGGTGGTATCCGCTTGGACAATCCGCGCCTCGATCTGGACCTGTGGCACCTCCAGATCGAGACTCTCCACAAGTTGCTTTATGGCGCCGATCTTGGATTCGGCATCCTGAATGACCAAGGCGTTGCTGGCCGCATTGAAGTTAAGTACACCGCGCGGACTCATGTAGCGTGTCAACGTTACCTGGAGCTCCTGTGCTGGGACATTGTGAATATAGAAGACGCGCGTCACCAGATTTTCAGCCTTGACCTTGGAATCCTTGGCCTTCGCCTCCTCATCCTGCTGCCTGGACAGATTGGGCAGGGTATCGATCCAGACGATGTTCCCTTCCTTGATCATGCCCAAGTTGTTCATTTTCAGCAGCATGTCCAAGGCCTGATCCCAGGGGACACTGACCAGCTTCATCGTCACCTT
>JAHWYE010000103.1 GCA_020028195.1 Nitrospirota bacterium | reverse complement strand
GGACTCGACATCAGGCTTCCGACCTCCGCCAGCAACACCATCAGGCCGGAAGAGCGCATCATCCTCACGATTGAGCGGGACCAGAAGCTGTATCTGGACAAGGATCCAGTCAGCGTGGGGCAACTGGAGCGCAGGCTGAGGGCGATGAAAGAACGGAATGCCGACCTGTCGGTCTATCTCCGGGCCGACCGCGAGATCCCTTACGGCACCGTGGTCCAGGTGATGGACGGGGTGAAACGGTCTGGAATCGAGAAGCTGGGCATGGTGACTGAGCCGATGGGGCATGAGCGAGTGACGGAAGACATCATTCAACAAGGAGTGCGGCGCAAAGCGGTGCAGTAAGTAAAGAAGGATCGGCACGACACTATGTCAGTTGCAGCCATGAAAAATCGGCCGGGGCACACGATGTCCATTGAGGGGTATCCAACCCTCCTCTCGCTCGTCCTGTCCGATAGCCATCGCGTGTCGGGTGGCCAGCGGGTCAGATGGACAGTCGCCTCCCTTGTGTTCCATCTCTGTCTGCTGACATTGGTCGCGCTGGTTGCCGGACTTCGTTTCTCGAAGACCGGTGAGCGTCCGCTCGCTTCGTATCAGGTCTCTCTTGTCTCGCTCCCCGCTCCTAGCCGGGTCGTTGAACCTCCTCCAGCGCCGCCCGTCACCAAGGCTTCTCCACCCGTTGCTCTAGCGGCCAAGCCGCTCCCCTCGAAGCCCGTTCCGGCCACACCGCCAAAACGTATGGAGCTGCCTCCCAATGCGCCCAAGTTGGGCGACCTGAGCCCAGCGCGCGCGACGAAAGTTGAGCCGCCTCCGCAAAACCTCCGCAAAGAGATTGATTCACTCTTGGATAACCTCAAAGTTCCGGATGTGCCGTCGCCACCCAAGGAGTCGCTCCAAGAGGTCCAAGAGCGCCAGCCGCGGCCATCGGTGTCTAAAGAAATCGATAAAGAACTACAGAAACATCAGCAGCCCACCGTTGCCCCAGCCGTGGCCGCGAAGGTGCCTGATCTGAAAAAGCCTGAGGCTGTGATCAAGGTGCCGGGAATGGCCTCAGGGTTCAATCAATATCTGTCGCGGGTACAACTCAAGATCAGCAGCCTGTGGATCGCGCCGCCGGGTGACCTGACTGGTCAGTCACTGGAGGTGATCATCAAGTTTCGACTGCATCGATCCGGCACCGTGAGTGACGTCATGATTGAGCGCACCTCCGGCAACGAGTATTACGATCTGGCCGGCAAGCGGGCTGTGTTGAACGCCGATCCATTACCGGCGTTTCCACGAGAGATGGCGGATACCTATCTCGATGCACATTTCAGTTTCACGGTTGGGGAGCGATCCAGTTGAGTCTCATGCGAGTCGCCGTCTTCATCGCCTATCTGGCCCTCTGTGCCGCGCTTGTGGGGATCATGGAGTCCGGCGCGGCTGACGTGTTCTTGGAGGCCACTCGCCCGGATTTCCAGAAAATCCCCATCGGCGTCCTTGGATTCCAGGGGAAGACTGCCGTGGACAGCTCTGCGGGGCAGGTTGCGGATGTCCTGAAGGCGGACCTGCGCCGGTCCCAGATCTTTTCGGTCGCGGATCTTCCCAAGCTGGGGATCAAGGTGAACGACGTGGATGGTGGGGAGAAAGCGTTGTTCAAGCAGGCCACGGAGAACGGGATCTCGGTGCTGGTCTGGGGTAAGCTGGGCGTAAAAGATGCAGACGTGGTCTTGGATGGATTTGTCTATGATGGGGGGGAAGACGAGGTGGTGGCCGGCAAACGGTATGTCGGACCCTCTTCCGTCGTGCGCCTCATGGTGCACCGCTTGGCAGACGAAATAGTCTTCCGCTACACGGGCGAGCCCGGGATCGCCAGGACGAAGATCGCCTATGTGTCTGAACAGGCGGGAGCCCGTGAGCTGTACGTCATGGATTATGACGGCCATGGGCCCCGGCAGGTCACCGCGGATGGCTTCCTGAATCTCATGCCACGCTGGTCTCCGGATCGGCGGTTCCTGGTCTTTACGGTATACCGAAGTCGCCTGACCCAGGACATTGACCTGATCGAGCTCGCAACCGGGAAACGCATGACGCTGGTCTCGCTCGGCGGGTTGAACATCACGCCGGCCTTCTCGCCGGACGGGAACGATTTGGTCTTTGCCACGAGTCAGGACGGCAACTCGGAGCTCTACAAGCTCGACACGCGCACAAAAGTCCTGCAGCGGTTGACGAATAACTCAGCGGGTGATCTGTCTCCGTCCTGGTCGCCCACTGGTCGTGAGATGGCCTTCACCTCGGATCGTGGGGGAGGGCCTCAAATTTACCTCATGGGCGCCGACGGGTCCAATGTGCGCCGGCTCACTTTCGAGGGAGACTATAATGCCGCCCCGGCCTGGTCGCCCCGTGGCACGTGGATCGCGCATGTCTGCCGGACGCAGAAAAGGGAGTACAAACTCTGTCTGATCAGCCCCGACGGACAACAAAACCGCCAAATTACCACAGGCCCCGGCGTCGATGACTCACCCTCGTGGTCACCAGACGGCCGGCACCTGGTGTTCAGCTCGACATTGGAGGGGAAGAGCCATATTTATATGATCAACTGGGATGGAACTGAATTGGAGCGCCTGACATCTGGCGGGATACACCACAGCTCCCCGTCCTGGTCACCCCTCTAGAGTGGATCTTGGGAACCGATTAGGTGCGAAAACCTCAACAAGGAGGACGACCTATGTACACACGATGCGTGACAGCATGCCTGATGGGAGTGGTAGGTCTGATGCTCTTCATCGGACCGGCCTGCAGCAAGAAGGAGATTCAGGCCACCTCTGGCTCCAAGTCCTCTGAACAGGCCATGGCCAAAGGGGGAGGCCAAGCCGCGAGCGCTCGCCCGGAACCCGGAATATCGGAACAAGATCTACTCAAGTCAAGAGCGGATAACCCCTCTGGAGAAATCAAAGTTGCGAAGGTCCAGCCGTCTGACGCCACCGGTCGACTCGCGGAAGACATGCGCCGAGAGCAAGCGGCGACCGCTGCCGCCGGACTCAAGGATGTCTACTTTGCCTATGACAGTTGGAATATCACGGAACAGGCCAGGCAGGCTCTCTCGGCCGACGCCGAATGGATCAAAGCGAACCCGACCATCTTGCTCAAGATCGAGGGACACTGCGACGAGCGTGGCACCCAGGCCTACAATCTCGTGTTGGGGGAGAAGCGAGCCAAGGCGGTTCGGAACTATCTAGCTGAGCTTGGCGTGGGATCCAGTCGGCTGGCGGTCGTCTCCTATGGAAAGGAACGGCCCTTTTGCCAGGAGCACGATGAATCCTGCTATCAGCAGAATCGGCGTGGACACATCGTGGTCCGCCCGAAGTAGGGTGGGTGCTGGTCCGGTCGGACCTCTCACGGCATGGCGACCAGGTTCGCGTGTTTGAAGTGCCCTCGGCGTGCGAGGGAGGGTATGCACAGATGAGAAAGCTTGGATCCATCAGGTTGGAGAAGCATGGGGCGGTCCGTTTCTTCACGATCGGGTCACCGGCATGCGCGCTCCTCTCTCTGTTGCTGTCAGGGTGCTTCGCGCAGCAGGCGGACCTGGCAAAGCTTAAATATGACTTGGATAAGAGGATCACGAGGCTGGATCAACGGGAGAAAGAGATCGACCGGAAAGCGGATGAGGCGAATCGGCAAATTGACAAAATCAAGAAGGACGCGGACCAGTTGGTCAGTGAGACTCGGGCCAGGCTGCGCCATGAGATCGCCGACCTGAAGGAAGACAGTCTCCCGAAGCTCCAGGGGAAATTGGACGAGAACCGACATTCCTTGGACGAACTGAATAAACGGCTCGACGATCGGCTCGTGAGTCTGGACCAGATTTCCAGGAAGCGCGACAACGAGCTCAAAGCAGATCGGGATCGCCTTCAGGAAGAACTGGGCAAGGTGGCGACACGCCTGGATGCGGTGCAAGCCGCCCTTGGCACCTTTGGCAAGACGCTGGATGCTCGTCTGGAGGAGCATGACAAGGCGATTAGCGCGGGCGATGCCAGGACCGGCTCGGTGGAGAAAAAGCTTGACGTCCAACTGACGCAGTTCGGCAAATCGCTCGCGGACTTCAAGCTGGCGATGAACGGTCTGGGAGAAAAGCTCGTTCAAGAGGACCACAAGGTCAGCGAGTTGACGAACACGCTCACGCAACGCGCCAACGCGCTGGAGGCCTTGGGGGGGAAACTGCTGTCTCGCGCGGAGGAACACGATCAGCGTCTGGACGAGGTGACAAAAACCCTGCAAGCAGCTGGTGTGCGCCCCCCTGCCGGCTCCACGTCTCGGAAGGCGAAAGAGACCGGCAAAGCTCATCAGGAGCAGCGGTCCGCCCCTCGTGCTGACCACCTGCGCGAGCGCGACTCAGCGATCTCGGCCACTGACTCGCCGGTGCCGACCCCACAAGACGGAGTGGCGACCACCTCTGTTGCAGCAGTCCCGGGAACGGACGGGGGATCGGCCTCGAGCGAAGCCAAGCACGTGTACGAGCGCAACATGCAAAAATTCAAGGGAGGGGACCTGAATGGAGCGCAGCATGGGTTCTCTCAATTCCTCGTTCACTATGGGACCTCAGACCTCGCTCCAAACGCCCAGTACTGGCTGGGAGAATGCTACTATGGAAAGAAGGAATATAAGCGCGCGATCGACGCGTTTGAGCGTGTGGAGCTGGACTATCCTGCCAGCGACAAGGTTCCGGCCGCGATTCTCAAGCGAGGCTTCGCCTACCTGGCCCTGAATGATCGAAAACGGGCCTCAACTCTGCTACAGCAGGTGGTTGACACCTATCCCAAGAGCCAGGAAGCCAGCAAGGCGTTGGACAAACTCGCGCAGCTCAGGAATCCCGGATAGTCGCCATGACTCACCCTGTCCTCAGGTTTTTTCCCCTCCTCATTTCCCTGATCGTCCTGGCGCTGGTTCATGACGGCTGCGCCAAGCACGCTGACTTTGTGGACCTGCGGCAGGAGGTGCACGCAGTGGCCAGATCCCAGGAGCAGGCGAACAAACGAGAGGAAGCCATGCAACGCCGCCTGCAGGCCCTGGAAACGGCCAGGGAGTCAAGCCCAGACCGGCAACGGCTCGATGAGCTCGCCGCGCGGTTGAAGAATCTGGAAGCCCGGACGGCTCGTTTCGAAGACGTTCAACAATCTCAATCGGCCCCTCTCACGAAGCCGGAGAGTCCATCAGGTGAGCCTTCGCGTCAGTCCAAGCCGGCTAAGCTGCCTCCTCCAGAGGTGGCGCCGCTTATTATCCCGGGCGTGCCAGGGATCACCCCGACCTCGGCCTTCAATCTGGCATACAATGACTACCTGAACGGACGGTACGATCTGGCCGTCACCGGGTTTCAGCGATTTTTGAAAGACTTTCCCTCGACCACACTGGTTCCCAACGCGCATTACTGGCTGGGGGAGTCCTATTACAACCTGAAGGACTATGTGCGGGCCATGCAGGCCTTCGAACGGGTCGTGAAGGAATATCCCGGCCACGAAAAGGTCCCCTCGGCCTTATTCAAGCTGGGAATGTCGGCGGCGGAGACCGGGGATATCCCGAAGGCGCGTGAGTACCTGAAGCAGGTGATCGAGAAGTTCTCCACTTCCGAGGAAGCGAAGTTGGCGAAGAATAGATTGGCCGAGATACGATGAGGCGTGACCCTTCAGCCGCGTCCTGTCCTGACGGGCACAGGGCTCGATCCCCGCTTCAGAGAACGAACAAATGAGTGTGGCCAGCAGCGTCGGAAGAATCCGGGTGCTGCCTGGAGACGTGGTCGGTCGGATCGCCGCCGGCGAGGTCGTGGAGCGGCCAGCCTCGGTGGTGAAAGAGCTGATCGACAACAGCCTTGATGCGGCCAGTACGACCATCGCCGTGGACGTGACGGATGGTGGGCGCGGGCTCATGCGGGTGGCCGATGACGGTGAGGGGATCAGCCGGCCGGATGCCCCGCTGGCGTTCCAACGTCACGCGACGAGCAAGTTGCGTTCGGATCGAGATCTGTTGTCGATTAGGACCATGGGGTTTCGAGGAGAAGCGCTGCCCAGCATCGCCTCCGTCTCGAAGGTTCGGCTTCTGACCGCATGCCGGCACGAGTCGGTGGGAACCCAACTGCTGGTCACGGGCGGCGCCATCACCAAGATCGAAGAGGCCGCGGCTGCTCCCGGCACGCAAGTCGAGGTCAGGGATCTCTTCTTCAACACTCCGGCCCGCAAGAAGTTTCTCAAGACGACCACGACCGAGTTCTCTCATATCAGCCAGGTGGTGCAGCAAGCCAGTCTGGCCTGGCCTCGGACGCAGTTTCGGCTCAGGCACAATGGACAGGACGTGCTCGAGTACGCGGCCGTGTCGTCCTATCGGGATCGTGCCCTGCAAGTCTATGGCGCGCGATTCTTGGATCAGACG
>JAHWYE010000368.1 GCA_020028195.1 Nitrospirota bacterium | reverse complement strand
AGGAAGAGCGGCCATCTCGTTGCGGCGGAGCCCCTCGAACCAGTCCAGATGGCCATGACCGTTCGGGTTCGGAACGGCAAGGTGTCCGTCAGTGACGGTCCCTTTGCCGAGACGAAGGAACAGATTGGCGGGTTCTTTCTCATCAACGCCAGAGACCTCAACGAAGCCATCCAGGTGGCCTCGAAGTTTCCGTCGGCGCGCCTCGGGAGCTTGGAGGTGCGGCCGGTCAGGGAACTGCACGCCAGTAGCCGGGCGGCGGCTGCATCGTGAGGAGGTCATTCATGTGTCCTGCATGCCTTACAACTATGGCACTGATTGCGGCTAGTGCGACCTCGACAGGTGGCATGGCTGCGCTCGTCGCAAAGAGACTTGATGCGACAGAGCGGCGCAAGCACAATCTCCCGCATCTCAGATCAAAGGAGACTTCATCATGACCAAGAGCACGATAGAACATCCGAAAGTCGTATCGCGAGATGAGTGGCTGGGCGCACGCAAGGCACTGCTCGCGAAGGAGAAGGAACTCACACGCTACCGGGACACGGTGAACGCCGAGCGGCGCAGGTTACCGATGGTCAAGCTCGAAAAGGAGTACGTCTTCGACGCGCCCGAGGGCCAACGCACGCTCGCCAAGCTGTTCGAGGGCCGACGTCAACTGCTGGTACAGCACTTCATGTTTGGGCCGGGGTGGGAGCAAGGTTGCCCGAGTTGCTCCTTCATGGCCGATCACACGGACGGCATGAACGTGCACCTGGCACATCGCGATGTCACGGTGGTGGCCGTCTCGCGCGCGCCCCTTGCCGAGATCGAGAAATTCAAGAAGCGCATGGGCTGGCAGTTCAAGTGGGTGTCTTCGTTCGGCAGCGACTTCAACCACGACTTCCACGTGAGCTTCACGCCGGAAGAACAGGCCAAGGGACAGGTCTACTACAACTACGGCATGCAGCCCTTCGAGAGTGAGGAATTGCCCGGCATCAGCGTGTTCTACAAGGACGACGCGGGCAATGTCTTCCACACCTACTCGACCTACAGGCGCGGTGTGGAGGTGATGATGGGCACCTACAACCTGCTCGATCTCGCGCCGAAGGGCCGACAGGAGGACTGGGAGGAGCCACCAGGCCGAAGCGACGGCCCGTTGATGCACTGGGTCCGCCACCACGACAAGTATTAGCCACCAAGACGAGTAAAAATCGGAGGATACTGAAATGAAGATCGCAGACGGAGCAGTTCTGGTGACCGGGGCCAATCGCGGCATCGGGCGGGCATTGGTCGAGGAAGCCTTGAGAAGAGGCGCGAAGCGGGTGTATGCCGGTACGCGCCAGCCCTATACCCATTCGGATGGGCGCGTCACGCCCCTGATCCTGGACGTGACGAACGCAGCGCAGATTCAGGGAGCTGTCGCGAGAGTCGAGTCTCTCGATATCCTCATCAACAACGCCGGCATCGCGCTGTTCGACGACTTGAGCGATCGTGCCGCGCTCGAACAGTCCCTCGCCGTCAACTTCTTTGGCCCATATGGCGTGACCCAGGCCTTGCTGCCGTTGCTGACTCGTTCCCGGGGAGCCATCGTCAACGTTCTGTCGTTGGCGGCCTTGGCCCCCGTGCCGGTCGTTCCGGCCTACTCGATCTCAAAGGCGGCCACGTTCTCCCTGACGCAATCGCTGCGCGCTCTTTTGGCCGGACGGGGCGTGAAGGTTCATGCCGCCCTGGTTGGACCCGTGGACACGGATATGAGCCGGGATTTCGACGTACCGAAGGCCTCTCCGGAGTCCGTCGCTCGAGGCATCTTCGATGGAGTGGAGAAAGGGGAGGAGGAGATCTTCCCCGATCCCATGTCAGCGTCCATAGCCGAGAGCTGGCGCAGCGGCGCGGCCAAGGCGCTCGAGCGCCAGTTTGCGGCGCTCGTGGACGCACAAGGCGTCAAGTCGTAAGCCTAGGAGGGAATGGTAATGGGCGTCTTTGAGGTCAAGCTCGAAGTGTGAGTTTCGATCTGGACACTCACCGTTCGACTTACTGCTGGAGGCATCCAGATGAAATACATGTTGCTGATTTACTCGGACGAGCAAGCGTTGAGTGAGACCGAGCGGCAGGACTGTTACGTGGAGTCCACGCAGCTCGCACATCAGCTTCACTCGAGCGGGCAGTATCTGGCCGCCAACCCCTTGCACCCGACATCTATGGCGACCAGCGTCCGCGTGCGCGAAGGCAAACGGCTCGTGACCGACGGTCCGTTCGCGGAGACACGCGAGCAACTGGGCGGCTATTTTCTCATCGACGCGAAGGACCTCGACGAGGCACTCGCCGTCGCCGCACGGATTCCCATGGCGCGCAAGGGGACCGTCGAGGTGCGGCCGGTGATCGAAATTTCTGGCCTGCCAGCTAAGTAACACTGGCTGAGTTGTTGAAGTGAGATGGCGCACGCAGACATTTCGCGCTCGGCAGGGCCGTTGTCGATTTGGGCGTTGTCGAACGACTATCTGATGTCAATGGAGGGACATTCATGAAGTACATGTTGCTGGTTCATCACAACGAAGAGGCCTTCGGCAAGTTCAGCGAGAGCAAGCGGCAGCAAATGCTCGAGGAATCCGTGCAGCTCACGCACCAGCTCCACGCCAACGGTCAATATC
>JAHWYE010000367.1 GCA_020028195.1 Nitrospirota bacterium | reverse complement strand
TGGATGACGGCCGGACGCGGGATCATGCATGAGGAGATGCCGCAGGTGCGTCCTGAAGGGATTGCCGGGTTCCAACTCTGGGTCAATCTGCCAGCGAGGCTCAAGATGACCAAGCCGCGCTACCAGGAAATCCGGTCAGGCAAGATACCTGAAATCAAAAAGGAAGATGGAGCAAGAATCCGGGTGATTACCGGAAGAGTTGATGGGGTCAGCGGTCCGGTGACCGGCATTGCCGCCAATCCGATCTACCTGGACGTATTCGTTCCTCCACATGCCTCGTTCATCCAGCCGATCGAACGGGGACACACGGCGTTCGCCTACGTGTTCGAAGGCGAGGCGACGTTTGTTGACGATGACAAAGACGACGGAAGAAAGATTGCCTCTCCACGGCTCATCGTATTGGGTGACGGCGATTTGGTAAAGGTGGTCACGGGTGCGACGGCGGTTCGCTTCCTGCTCGTTTCCGGGAAGCCGTTGCACGAGCCCATTGCGCGGTATGGTCCATTCGTGATGAATACACAAGAAGAGATCCAGCAGACGCTGCTGGAACTCCGCCAGGGAACCTTCGTCACAACGTGAGTGAAGGAAAGAGGACAGGGTACAGGAAAGACGAAAGGCGCTACTAAGGCGCGGATGGGCTGCTCGGCTTATTAGTGGCAATCCAGTAGGCGCCTGCAAGGGTATAAGACTATGTGTGCACAAGAGATCACTCGTCCGGAGGGAGGATTCAATCAAGCCTACAATGGAGTTGCGCCGTGGGACATAGAACGTCCCCAACCCGCGTTTGTCGAATTGGCGAAAGCCGGTGAGATACGAGGGAGTGTGCTCGACGTGGGTTGTGGGACCGGTGAGAACGCGCTCTATCTCGCCGGATTGGATCACGAGGTGTCTGGTGTCGATACAGCGGTTGCCGCCATTCAGAAGGCAAGGAGCAAATCAGTCCAACGTGGCGTCAGGGTGAATTTTCGTTTGGTCGACGCGCTCGAGCTGCCCTGCCTGGGAACGACCTTCGACACCGTGATCGATTCCGGGCTCTTCCATGTGTTCTCCGATGGGGAGCGGATCCGCTTTCGCGAGAGCCTTGCCGCAGTTCTCGGTCCGGGAGGGACCTACTTCATCTTGTGCTTCAGTGAAAGGGAAACCCGCGAGGGGCCCAGACGGATCACGCAGGCGGAGATCCGTTCCTTCTTTCAAGACGGATGGACAGTCAACTACATCCGCGAGGCTCGGTTCGAGACGCACGTTCACGAGGGCGGAGCTCGAGCCTGGCTGGCCTCAATCACGCGATCAGCCCGATAACCAAAATAGAAAATATCGGCGGGGAGACTCTAGCCTCCTATTGATCGAATACACAGATTCACTGCTGAAACCACTCTGGAGAGAAAGAGAAAAAGGAGGTCAAGACATGCTACCGACACGTGGTTACGCAACCAAAGGTCCGACCTCTGTTCTTGAACCATTCAAATTTGAGCGGCGTGAACCAGGTCCTCACGATGTGCTCATAGAGATTCTCTACTGCGGAATCTGTCACTCTGACATCCATCAGGCACGAGACGAGTGGGGAGGTTCGATTTTCCCCATGGTCCCCGGACACGAAATTGTCGGACGCGTGACACGCGTCGGATCCCAGGTGAAGCGCTTCAAAGTCGGCGAGCTTGCCGGAGTTGGCTGTTTCGTGGATTCCTGCCGGCGGTGCGCGAGCTGCAAAGAAGGCCTGGAGCAGTACTGCGAAGTTCATCTCGTCCTCACGTACAACGGAACCGAGCGAGACAAGAAGACGCCGACGTACGGGGGCTACTCTTCGCAAATCGTCGTGGACGAGAACTACACGCTCAAGATTTCCCCTAAGCTTCCGCCTGCCAACGTCGCCCCCCTGCTCTGCGCTGGGATCACGACGTACTCGCCGCTCAGGCATTTCAAGGTCGGTCCGGGCCAGCGGGTCGGGGTGGTCGGGTTAGGCGGGTTGGGCCACATGGCCATCAAGCTGGCCGCCGCAATGGGCGCTGAGGTCACCGTTCTCAGCACGTCCAAATCGAAAGAACAGGATGCGCGCCGCCTGGGAGCGCACGACTTTGTCCTGTCCAAAGACCCTACGAGCCTCGAGGCTCACGCCAATCGTTTTGATTTTATCCTCGATGCGGTCTCCGCCCCCCATGACCTCAATGCGTATCTCAGGCTGCTGCGCAGGGATGGGGTGCTGACGCTGGTGGGCGCACCGCCCAAGCCGTTAGAGGTCCGCGCCTTATCGCTAATCACAAAGCGAAGAACCCTTGCCGGCTCGAACATCGGAGGCATTCGCGAGACTCAGGAGATGCTCGATTACTGCGCGGAACACAACGTCACCTCAGATATCGAAGTGATTCCGATTCAGCAAGTCAATGAGGCATATGAGCGGACCCTCAAGGGTGATGTGCGCTATCGCTTCGTCATCGACATGAAAACGCTGGGCGTATAGCAGCCGATCGGGGAGGAAGCACATGTTGACTGCTTCAAGAAAGCAATAAAGTGGTTGCTCTTTGTGAAAAAGCAAGACCTGCCTAAAGGCAAGCCAAAGAAGGAGGATCGAAGGATATGGTAGACCTCGCAAAGTTCAAAGACGACTGCACACTGTTTCTGACTAGGAACAA
>JAHWYE010000366.1 GCA_020028195.1 Nitrospirota bacterium | reverse complement strand
TGAACCATGGTTCGGAATTTATAGGCCCTGAACAGCCGCCCGTTTCTTCCCACACGAGTCTGGACAAACAAGGCAGGGCGTCCGGACTCTAGCATAATCGCCGCCGAGAGAACCAGCATCAGGGGGGTAAGAAGAGCCAACAGTATGGCCGAAAGCACCCGATCCAGAACGTGCTTCACGGCAAGTTGCACAGACCGAGTCACGGAACGACCCCCTTCTCGGCAAGTAAGCGCCGATAATGCCCCTCGATCGTCTCACACATGCGCGTTTCGGAGAAATACTGTTCCACACGGCGCCGCCCTGCTTCACCGAACGCGCGGCGCTTCTTCTCATCACTGAGCAAGTCCAGAGCCAAGCGGGCAAACGCCTCCGCATCCTCCGGCGGAGCAAGGTACCCGGTGATGCCGTCTTCAATGACTTCCGCCACCGGCCCAATCCGGCTCCCGACGGTCGCCTTCCCCACCGCCATCGCCTCGGCAAAGACCACCCCGAATCCCTCGCGCAGGGTCGGCAGGATGAAGAGATCCATGACCTGCATTAACGCCGGTACGTCCGTTCGATGGCCGGTAAACACCACCGCTGACTGAATGCCAAGCGACTTGGCAAGCTGGTCAAGCTCACTTCGTAATGGTCCTTCCCCGACGATCAGGAACCGGACATCGGCGCGCACGGCCCGGATCAGCGAGGCCATCCGCAAGAAACATCCGAGACCTTTATCGGGAACCAGCCTGGCCACCGTTCCCACGACCAGGTGCTGACGGGCAGCGCCTATGCTTTCGCGAAGATTATCAGGTCCTTGTGAAGAAGGCGAGAATTTCTTGAGGTCCACGCCCATGGGGACTGTGACCAGCATGGCTGGATCACGGACGACCCTGGCTCTCAGTCCATCAGCCCGGATGCTCTCGCTGTCCACCATGAGCAGATCGGCCAAGCCGGCCGCCCACCGTTCGATCAGGACGTAGGCCCATCGCAGGGGAGCCGGCAGGTACGGGTGGAAAGGAAACGCGTGTGCGGTATGAATGATAATCGGGGTCCCCGCCAGCCATGCCGCCAGCCGGCCCACCACGCCCGCCTTCGAAGTCTGCGTGTGGACGATGTCCGGCTTGAGGCGGCGGATCAGGCGATACAATTGCCAGACGGCGAGAAGATCCTGGAGTGGGTGGATCGTCCGAGGGATCTGCACAGGATAGAACGGGCATCCTGCAATTTCCTGAGCGCCGGAGACGCCGGGCCCGTCCGCCGCCTCAGCGCCGGAACAGGCCACCGCAACGTCGTACCCACGGCCTGCCAGATAGCGCATCAGTGGACCGATGAAGACGCGCGCCGTCAGCAGAATCGTGCAAACGTGCAACACGAGGACCGATCCGGATGTTCGCGTCGTGGGCATCAGATTTCGGTTGCGACCCAGAACAACACCAGCTTGGCCACTTCCAGCACGACCTGGCGTGCCGAATCCCGATCTCTCCACCAGCGATCCGCGACAAACCCATCATACGGAGAACCGACCACGTTAATTGCTGCATGGGGCGAAGGTCCGAGGACATGCTCAAATATCGCCTTGGCCCGACGGGCATGGACCCTGGTCGTAATGATCAACAAGGAGCGGACCTCCGGCCTCGTCTTCAGGAGCTCCGCCACCAGCTTGGCTTCCGCTAACGTGCTGACGACGCCATTCCCGATAATTTCAATCCGGTCTTCCGGCACGCCCTTCTTGAGCAGCACGGCGCGGCTAACATCTTCCTGGCGCGGATAGGGAACCCCTAAGGCATCCAACTGTGCCAGCCCACTTTCACGGACAGGCTTGGTAACCCAGACTTTAGTGATCAACTTCTGTCGATACAGATCGGCGGCGTAGACGGCGCGCGAGAAATTTCCCGCCAGGACTACACCCACGTCAGCCTGATGAGGCGAGGTCTCAACGGCCAGCAGGCGTCCGGCGTAGAAAAACCCTCCGGCGAGCAGCGCCGTGCAGACAAGGCATATACTGCCCAGCGTCACAACCCACGGACGTTTCACTGAACCGAAGAGTGAGAATGGCATTGTTATGGTAAGCCAAGAAACCGCAAGAGACTCTGACCTTTGCAACGCAGACTAGGTCATAGTGCCCCTCTTTCCCGATACCAGCGGACAGTCCGTAGCAACCCCTGACGGTATCCGAACGGAAGCGTCACGCCAGCCCGCGTTTGCAACTTGTCCCCGCTGAATAGACACTGCGAGGACAGCGCACGTACTCGCGACAAAGTTAACGGAGCAGGGGTTCCCAATAGCCGGTTGGCTAACTGAAGGCAGGCGCCCGCGGTACAGGCAAGCCAGAGTGGCATTGTCTTGTCCGGCACCGGCACGCCCAAGGCCTGTGCAGCAGCCTCGACGAAGTCGCGTATCGGCGCAGGATCGGCGACCTGAAATACCTCGGCATCAGTTACGGAACGGTCCGCCAGCCGGCGCATGGCCTCCACCACATCACCGACATAGACATAATTGGCTACTGCCCTTCGGCCGAAGAACACAAATCGGCCTGAACGGATCGCGCGCAACCACTCCAGGAAGCTATCACGGGAACGAGTAATTCCTTCCCCGAACACAATTGTGGGCCGAACCACGGCCCCCGAAACCCTGCCTTCTTGCGCGAATGC
>JAHWYE010000102.1 GCA_020028195.1 Nitrospirota bacterium | reverse complement strand
CATGATCATCCAAAACACATTTACGCCGATCGCCGCGGCCCAGAGGAACCATTCCACCTTGTCTGCGAGCGCAAAGATCAACAGCACCACGGAAAAATCGCGACTAGTCACGTTCTTAAGAAGGATCTCCGCCCAAGCAGTCTCTAGGGGTCTTCTCCATGCGCGCTGCTCACGGAGCGTTAGGGCCCGGGGCACCAGCCGGAAGGCCAGGCCATTTCCGCCAACCGCAGCCGCTCCCAGAACGAGAGGGAGCCATGATCGCTCAACCGCCTCTTGCTGGTGATAGATTCCCCACGCTATCCCCATAAAAATGGCCATGTGGACGACGTTGTCCGCCGCCAGATCCAGCTGCCTTCCGAACCGCGATTGCCTGTTCGTCAGCCGGGCCACCTCCCCGTCACAACAATCCACGATCGCCGACAACTGAAACAGGAGGCCACCGATGATGCCCGCTACATAGCTGCCGAGCGCGAACGATCCCGCGGCCACGAGGCCGATGAGGAGAGACAGCACTGTGATTACATTCGGAGACAGACCCATCTGGAGAAAGAGACGGGTCAGGGGGGTGGAAACCTTACGGTTAAAATACCGGTCCACGAACCCGTCAAGGTCTGCTTTCGTCTGGCCTCGCGCCTCCGGCACTTGCTGCGCCGCGTGATCCATCATTTACATTCTCACTCGAGCTTCGGCAGGATCTCCCGCTCCGCACGAGCGACATCTTCGGGGAAGTCAATCTCGATCCAGGGTAACCCGCCGATCTTTTCATGCCCGACCCGCACCGCGCTGAAGAATTCCAGGAGCGCGTCTTCATACTCCATATCCAACTCGCCGCGATCCGCGTGACCTTTGAGCGAGATGATGAGGGCATCGGTGTCCGCCCGCTTCACCTTGAGGAAGCCGACTCCCTCGCCGGCAAAATCATAACGCTCAGGCATGCGCTTGGTGAGGGCGATCACGCGCCCGCCACGCACGACGACCATACATTCCTCGGTCATCTGTTTCACCGTTTCATCCATCAGCAAGGCCGTCGGCCAGGATGATGTGACCAGGCGCCGCAAGATCTCCCGATCAAACAGCACATCCGCGTCCATGATCAACACGTCGCCGTCCAGCTCAGTCCGAGCCAGCCAGAGAGACGATATGCTGCCCCGCTGGTATTGCTCATTGACCAGATATTGAACATCCAGTCCTCGTGAGTCGGCCGCCACGGCGGAGCGAATCATATCCTGCTTGTAACCGACCACAACGACAGCCTGCCTGATTCCGACCCAGGCCAGAGCATCCAGATAGCGAGCGAGAAGGGTACGCCCTCCCAACTCGATGAGGCACTTTGGCCGGTGCTGGGTCAGCGGCCACAGCCGTTTCCCAACGCCTGCCGCCAAGATGATCGCTTTCATGAACGGACCGCCACGGTCTCCAGCACCTGCTGGAAGGCGGCCAGGAACCCTTCGAGATCCTGCTCGGTCAAGGCGCCCATATTGGCCACACGGAAAATCTTGGACTCAAGGTGCCCCTGTCCGGCATAGATGATATACCCTCGTTCCTTGAGGCGATCATGCAGTGTTTGGTAGGCCAGCCCTGGGGGAAGATAGTACGAAGTGATGGTATTGGATTGGAACTCAGACGGAAGGACGGGTTTTAACCCCATGGCGCCCAGCCGTTTCCGGATCAGCGTGGCGGCCTTCTTGTACCGCTGGATGCGATTGGCGACCCCTTCTTCCAGCAGCTCGTTGAGAGCCTCATCAAAGGCATAGTACACCTGGACGGCAGGCGTGAAGGGAATGCTCCCTCGTTCCTGATCTTCGTAATAGTGCGGCAGGTGGAGATAACAGGAGTGTTTGGGATAGCTCTTCATGCGCTCCATAAAGCCCTTGCGGACTAAGACAAAGGACGCCCCAGGAAATCCTTGAATGCATTTTCCGGCAGTGCCAGCCACCATATAGATATGAGCCCCGGCGATGTCCAGCGCCTCACCCGCCAACCCGCTAACTGAGTCCAGGACGAAGACCCGGTTCTGGCTGTCCACCACCTCCGCGATCTCTCGGACCGGGTTGATCAAACCGGTCGTCGTTTCATGATGCACCATCGCCACGGCATGGACTTCCGGATGTTGTCGCAACGCCAGCCGAAGTTTTTCCGGGTCCAGTCTTACCCCCCAGTCCAGCTTCAACTCAGCTACACCCAGCCGGTGCACCCCAACCATCGCCGAGATTCGTTCGCCATAGATCCCGTTGTTAATGACCACAATCCGTTTTCCGGTCGGCAGCGAGGACAACACCGCAGCTTCGACGGCGGCCGTCCCAGACCCGGTGAGCACCACTGCCGTGTAATCCGCCTCGGCTCCCGGTACGAAGGCCTTCAGCAACTTCTGCCGGATGCCTTGAAGCAGCTCCGCAAACTCGGATTCGCGGTGGCAAATATCCGGACGCTGCAGCGCCCTGCGCACCCGCTCCGTGACGTTGACCGGACCTGGGTTGAGGAGAATCACAAGTCTTCTCCGTTAATCGTTAAACGTTAGTCGCAAGAAGAACTGAATTCCAAACTTATCAGACACGATTCACGTTTAACGTTGCTTTACTCAATTGCCTTCTTAAACCGCTGGGTAATCTCAACCGGCTCGAGCGGCACTCGGTCCACATCTTCAGCCTGCTCCGTCACCTTCACCAGCAGGAAGCTGGGCCCCTCCTTGCCCAGCATGTCTTTCAACTCATAGACCAAGTCCTCTCGTTCCCGCACCCGCTCCACGTGCACATAGCCTGCCGCCTTGGCCACCTGATCCAACCGCACCACCCTGGAGAGCGTCGGTTGATTCCCGGTGCTCCCGTACACTTCATTATCCAAGACCACGTGGATGAAGTTCTTGGGCTTCAACGCGCCGACCGTGGCCAAGGTCCCCATACCCATCAGGACATTGCCGTCGCCGTCCAGCACGATGACCTTCTTGTCTGGCTTTACCAGCGCCACCCCTAGCCCGATCGCCGGCGCGACGCCCATCGAGCCGATCATGTAGAAATGGGTCGGCCGGTCCGCAAGCTTAAAGGCCTCCCTGGACGGGAAACCGTTACAAATGATCACCGGTTGATCGGTGAGGAGTCCCAGCACCGCTTCGATCGCTCGCGCGCGGCTCTGGATCGTGCCTTCCTCCGGCCTCATCTCCGCATTCCCCTTCTCCCTCGTCGCTCGTGACGCGTCGTTCGTCTCTCGCTTATCGATTCACAGGATACGCTTTAGGCTTCACGAAGGGCGTTTCACACGTCACGACTCTCATGGCTGCAACCCTTTCACGACACCCTTTTTGATCAACAGCGCCACGGGGATTCGCTGCTTCGTGAATGTCTCGGCCACCCAGTTGACATCATCCACGGCGGTTGGCTCCGACAAGATCCGGTGGGGGATGCGAACCGTGTCGAGGAGTTGCGTCATGGTCTGGCCCATCACAAGATGCTCGGGCGCATCCTTCCCCTGGAACCCGCGCCATGAAACGAGCAACAGGCAGGGTTGCTGGTAGATCAGATTCAGCGACATCAGCGTGTTCAGGGAAGTCCCCAGCCCGGAATTCTGCATCAAGACGGCGGGGATCTTGCCGGCCATGTACGCGCCGGCTGCCATCGCCACCGCCTCGTCTTCCCGCACGGCCGGAGTATACAGCCTCTGCTCCATCAGCGCGGAGATGATGCCTCCCAGGATCGAATCCGGGACACCGGTAAAAAAATTAAACCCGATTTCCTGCAATGTTCGGACGAAGTCATCGCCTTCAATCATCGAGTCTGCTCGCGCTAACCCATAAAACAATAACGGCCAGCCTAGGAGCCTGTCGGAGAATCACCTTCGTGACGAGGCGAAAGAGGCGCGGCAAGATGCCAGGCCGCAGGCTCGGAAAACCCGGAGGCGTATTCTCTGAAATACGTTGAGGAGTTTTCGGGTACCCGTTGCCTGGCCTCGTGCAATGGGTGATGAGAACGCCGCAGATGGCTGCGGATGGTTCGCCGCAGTAGAACGGTGATTCTGCGACAGGCTCCTCACAGCCAGCCGAAAGAGCGGCTCGCATTATAGCCAAGCGGTTGCGCATTCTCAAGAAGGGGCCAATTGTCATTGGCAAAGAGATCATGTTAGAGTTTCATCTCACTTTCATGGCATCTCTTCGATGGGTCGACGTTACATCCTCAACCAGACTTCCCCGTGCCGCGCACGGAGCCTCGCCAGCCTGCTGTTTTTAGGTTGTGTCACGATGTTCATCGCGCCGGCCCCTGCCTGCGCTGGCAACTTGGTAAACGATCCACAGGGCTTTCGCGGAATCCCTTGGGGCTCCTCTCTCACTGACTTGGAGAACCTGACGCTCACCGATTCCGGTGCACGCGTCAAACGATACGATATGAAACAGGAGCCGCTCACGCTGGGCGAGGCCAGGGTGGACTCCATGAGACTCTACACGATCGACGGAAAGCTCGCTCGAGTGGCAATCTATTATCGAGGCCAGAGCACTCACACTCATGTGCTGGCCTACCTCGAATCGCAATTCGGGCCCATCGATCGGGCTCCTGGCTCGATGGTCCGTGGGCTGAATCAGCAGTACAACTGGCGAGGGACTGAGACAGAAATTAATTTGACCTACCAGGGCCAAGGGGAACGTGGATTCCTGTTCATTGAGAGCCGGATGCTCGCGCCCCGTCTTACGGAAGCTCTGTTAGATATCGGATCCAGCTACTGATGTCCCGTCTGAAAGCGCATACTGTCGTCATGTTCATCAGCGCAACAATCTTCGCTGTCCTGTGCCTCTCCGCCCTTCTTTTCTCGCCGACTGCCTCGGCCGTCAGCATGGTGAATGATCCCAAGGGTTTTCAGGGCATCCCGTGGGGAACAGCCCTCGCCGACTCCCCGGATGTGACGCTGGTCGAATCCACCGATCGGATCAAACAGTTTGACTTGAAGCAAAGCCCGCCTCGGTTGGGCGAGGCCACCGTTGAGTCTCTGCGGCTGGTCTCGATCGACGGAAAGTTTGCCAGAGTCATCATCCGCTATCAGGGCATGAAAACGCACCAGTTGGTCCTGCAACACCTTCAATCGCAGTTCGGACCGCTTGATCTGACTCCCGGGCAGATCGCACGCGGGATCCTTCAGCAGTTTACCTGGTTCGGCCCGGAATCCGAGATCACCTTGACCTACGACGTCAAGAGGGACCTCGGGTTGATCTTCCTTGAAAGCCGCGCCCTTGCCTCCAAGTTCCAGGAAGGCATGGCCCCTGACCCCGACCTCGCCGGTGCGACTTACTAGGTTTCGGCATTTCGCTGGATCGGCAAAAGTTTTCATTGACAACCAGTCTGCACTTTCGCATAGTCGGTGTTCATGCATAACGCGACCAAATTTCGAGCCTTGTTCCAACGCCCCGGCATCATCAAGGCCGTCGGAGCTCACGACGCCCTCAGTGCCAAGCTAATCCAGCAAGCCGGATTCGACGCCATTTGGGCAAGCGGGTTCGGCATTTCCGCTTCGCTCAAATGCGTTCCTGACGCCAGCTTCGTCACCTCCACCGAGCAACTGGAGGTTGAACGAAACATGGTCGAGGCGATCAGCATTCCGATCATCGCCGACTGCGACACGGGCTACGGCAATGCCCTGAACGTGATGCGGACCGTCAACGATCACGAGCGCGCCGGCGTCGCGGCCATCTGCATCGAGGACAATGTCTATCCCAAGCGGTGCAGTTTTTACGCCGGAGTCCGCCGCGAGCTGATTGCCGTTGAAGAACACTGTGGGAAGATCAAAGCCGCCAAGGCGGCGCAGACCGTGCCGGACTTCATGGTGATCGCCCGGACCGAGGCGTTGATCGCGGGGTGGGGGCAGGAGGAAGCGCTGAAACGGGCTGAAGCGTACGCGCAGGCCGGCGCGGATGCCGTGCTGATCCATTCCAAATCTCCGACCTTCGACGAACTCAAGGCTGTGGCCAAGGCCTGGTCCGGTCGCGTGCCGCTGGTCGTGGTCCCGACAATCTTCGACGGCGTCTCGGCCGCCGAGCTAGAAGAAGCCGGGTTCAAGGTCGTGATCTACGCCAACCAGGTGATCCGGGCCGGCATCAAGGCCATGAGCGAGGCCTTGGACGTGATCAAACAGGACACGCGGCCTGGCTCGGTGAACGACCGCATCGTCAAACTCAACGACGTGTACGACCTAGTCGGTGTCACTCAGATGGAAGAGGACGAACGCCGGTTCCTGCCGGTTGCAGGCGAGCAGATCACCGCGATCATCGCGGCTGCCGGATTCGAGAAGCAACTCCTGCCCCTGATCGAAGAGAAACCCAAGTGCTTGCTGGACATCAAAGGGAAAACCATCCTAGAGCGACAAGTGGCGGCGCTGAACGAGTGCGATATCAAGGACATCGCGCTCGTACGCGGCTACCGGAAGGAAGCCATCACGCTTCCGAACATCCGATACTACGACAACGACCGGTTTGAGGAGACCGGAGACCTCTTCTCGCT
>JAHWYE010000365.1 GCA_020028195.1 Nitrospirota bacterium | reverse complement strand
AGTCGCCTTGCTGACGAGCGGGGGGTCCGCTAAGGCGCGAGCCGCGGCTCTGAAGCAGATCGAGACCGGCGAAGCAAATATGGTGATCGGTACGCACGCCTTGATCCAGAAAGGCGTCCGGTTCGCGCAACTCGGTCTGGCGGTGATTGATGAACAGCACAAGTTTGGGGTTCTCCAGCGGAAGACCCTGCTGGAGAAGGGGCTTCACCCGGAGGTGCTGGTGCTGACTGCCACACCGATTCCCCGTACGCTGGCCATGACGGTCTATGGCGATCTGGACGTCTCGGTGATTGACGCGCTGCCCCCGGGACGCAGACCGGTCCGAACGTGGGTCTTCAACGAGCCTCAACGGCGCCGGGCCTATCAACTGCTTCACGACGAGGTTCGTGCCGGCCGGCAAGCCTATATCGTGTATCCCTTGGTGGAGGAATCCGAAAAAGTGGACCTCCGGGCGGCGATCCAAGCAGTTGAACGACTGCAGGTCATGTTCCGGAGCGTCCGTGTGGGGTTGCTCCATGGCCGGATGAAAGCCGAGGAGCGAGCGCGCACGATGGCAGCCTTCAAGGCCGGGGAGATTCAGATGCTGGTTGCCACCACCGTGATCGAGGTGGGTGTGGATGTGCCGAACGCCGCGGTGATGCTGGTGGAGCACGCGGATCGGTTCGGATTGGCCCAACTCCATCAGCTCCGCGGGCGAGTGGGCCGCGGCGTGCAGCAATCCATATGCCTGTTGCTCACGTCGGGGGAGAGCGAGCAGGGCGTCAAGGAACAGACGAGACGGAAAAGCGGGGGAGGCAGTTCGTCATTGGCGGGGCGGCGCCTGGAGGCTCTGGTGAAGTCCACGGATGGATTTGTGATCGCGGAGGAAGATCTGCGCATACGGGGTCCGGGCGAGTTCTTCGGCGTGCGACAGTGGGGCATGCCGGAGTTTCGCGCGGCCAATCTGGTGCGCGATGCCGCGATTCTGGAGCAGGCTAGACAAGAAGCCTTTGCCCTCGTCCAGGCTGATCCCTCTCTTGGCGATCCGCGCCATCAGGCGTTGCGGGCCGTCATGCTGCGGCGATGGAAGGCCAAGCTGGACCTCGGAGCGGTGAGCTGATGCCCATCGCCTATTGCCTCTAGCCTCAAGCCCAGAGCGAAGCGATATGGGATTGCTTCAACGCATCAAACATGATGTGAAGGCCGGGTGGGCCACCTTGCGATACGGCACCGCTCAAGCCGCCACCCGTGCGCTGGAAGAAACCGAGTTGCTCCGGCTGCGCCTTGAGGTGCGGAAACTGGATCAACGAATCAGTGAGCTCTATGGGGACCTCGGTGAGCGAGCGGTGGAACTGTCTGAGCGGGGTGTCCCAGCCGAGCAGGTGCTGTCCGACTCAGAGATTGTCCGGGTGGCGGAACAGGTCGCTTCGCTCCAGGGCGATCGTGCGAAGCTCACGGTCGAAATGGACGAGATACGAAGCGGGAGTTGATCGCCGGATATAGAGGACTCTGATGGTATTGGCCGGAGTTGATATCGGGACCCTCACGTGCCGGCTGCTCATTGCACGGGTGTCTGAGGCAGGACTGCTGACCGAACTCCGCTCGGATCGGCGCATTGTGCGTTTGGGTGAAGGCGTGGACCAATACCGCAGGCTGCGTCCTGACGCGATGGATCGCGTCATCGGCACTTTGCTGGAATGGAGGAAAGTCATCGAGACCTACCCGGTTGACGGGCAGATCGCTGTGGCGACGAGCGCCGTCCGCGACGCCAGGAACCGAGACGAGTTCCTTGGACGAGTCAAACGCGAGGTTGGCTTCGAAGTGGAACTCATCAGCGGGGAAGAAGAGGCGCGCCGGACCATGTTGGGCATCAGGTCCGGACTGCCGGAGAACGTCTCGAGCATCCTCGGCTTGGACATTGGCGGCGGCAGCACGGAGTTCATCCTGGATCGTCCAGGCTCCGCGTCAATTGTCCGCTCGATTGAAATCGGAGTCGTTCGGCTGACCGAGCGGATGCTGTTCCATGATCCGCCGACCGAGCGAGAACTTCAGGCGGCGCGTGAGACGATCAAGAAGGAGACCGAGCAGGTTCGAGGGTTGCTAGGCGACCTTTCCGGGACGACCTTTGTCGGAACTGCGGGGACGATCACGACGCTCGCCGCAATGGCACAACAGTTGCCGCAGTACGAACCGACTCGCATCCATAACTATGGGCTGGATCTGGCCACAGTTCAAAAGCTGGAACAGGCACTCCTCTCGCGCACGAAGTCCCAGCGACAAGGCATGCCCGGGCTCGAAGCCGGACGCGAGGACGTCATCGTCGCCGGTGTCCTCATTCTCCGCACGGTGATGGAGACGCTGGGCTACACAGACTGTATGGTAAGTGATCTAGGCTTGCGAGAGGGGGTGCTGTTAGATTTGGCGACGCGGCTGCTAGAAAGGTGAAGAACGTCTCCGAGGCTAATAGAGCTGAATAGCCCACACAAGCTGGTTTCCCGAATGTATTGTTGCGAGACCTGAAGCCAGTTCATTTGTACAATTTGTATGAAGAGAATAGTGTTGGTAGTCGTATTTCTTTCAGTGCTCCACGGGTGCCACCGTGGACCACATCCTTTACAAGTAAAACTTGATAGGGCCGTCGAGACAAAAGCACCGATCG
>JAHWYE010000364.1 GCA_020028195.1 Nitrospirota bacterium | reverse complement strand
ATCGCGTGTCCGTCGGCGCGCCACGTCAGACCATGCAGCGTGCTGACCTCGATGTTGTACCCGAATCCTTCCTTGTCGTCGAGAATGTGTTCAACGATCAGGCGCGTGTTGAGGACATCACCCGTGTACGTAGCAGTGTTGGCAGGCCCCTCTCCTGGAGCGGAATACGTATAGAATACGGCGCCGCTGATGCGGAATGGCTGCAGGTTCTTCCGGAGCATGAGGCCCTCGGTGAAGCCCAGTTCGCCAAATCGGGTATTCGGCAACCGGCCCAACGGCGAAAAGCCACCTGGTGGCCGCTCCGTGCCGCTGATCCATTTGCTGGTCGGCAGCACGACCTGAGAGAAGAGCGTAAAGGATGGTCGCCACGTGTCTGGATCCTGTACCACGGGCCGGTATTTGAGGATGATTGATGTGTCGCCCATACCAAAATCGGACGTAGACTGTCCGTTCTGGGTCTCCGCCCAAAAGGCGTTGAGACCTGTCGCTGCGCCGAGTTCGAGGTGATTTGTAATCCCATAGGTCGCATTGATAGACGGAGCCAAGGAGTACAGCTGGACCGGACCGGGCTGGCTGTTGGTGGCAAACTCCAATTGATTTCCAAAACTTCGCTCACCGAATTGTGTGAATAGGAACTCCCGGAGCGAAAATTGACCCTTAGGCTGAATGTCCACAGCCTGAAGCAGTATTGGGCCGTGAGAGAACGGATTCCAACTCTGCCGGTACTTTTGGATCTCCTCCTCGGTCGGCACCCACTGCCAGGCTTGAGTCGTCGCAGGGAAAAGCAGAACCACCAGCGCAATCCGCCCAAGAAACGGAACCCATCCATGCCACCTTGCGTCACTTCTCCCCTCACCTCCCGTCGGACATTCACGGTGAGTCGTGAGGATCATAGGCTCACGTAGAAAAAAATGCTGTTACTGCACGCGAATCGCGTTTTCGACCAGCGTGCCGTCATCTACAACGAGCAGCACACCCTCGGCCAAGAAAGTGCCGTTGACCGGCGGTGGCGGCCCGCTCCGCCCGCTGCCGCCTACACCGACCAAGAGGATCTGCAAGGCTCGACTCAGCCGCATGCTGACCTATTCCAATCCGAAGCCGGTCCTTTGTATATAGTATACTTGTCATATATGTCAAGTATAATATCTCGGCTCTGAATATCGTCTCCTCATTCCTGCTGTCGTCGGAATGGATGGTTCGAGTGCGGAACAGAAGAGGAGAGCGGCTGGTCCTATGCGAAGCGGACCGAGATCACGTTAACGGGAACGTGGAGACTCTCCTAACTGACGGGCGACCCATAACCCAGGCGCTTCAGGACGCTTTGCGCTTCGGGAGGTTGGGTGAAGGCAAGAAACCGTCGGCACCGTTAAGCCGGATGATGCAGCGATCAATAAGGGCTCCGCTGAGGCCAGAGCGGTGAGGCTGAGTAGACCGACCTCAACAATGAAAGCGATCTGCTTTTTCATTCCTGCTTCCACCAAACCTTTGGCGCGCTGATCTCTAGGCTGACTGTTTTCCTCTTAATTCCTGTATCTTACCGGTCTCGCGCGTGTCATAGCCCCCCAGTGCCTCAATCTCGGTCCGGAACGGGCGGCTTACAATCGTATCCAGCAGGTGGGTTAGGCCGGGATGTGTCTTTAGATACGGCGTGGGAACCACCAGATCGTACCTCTCTTCCTGCAGGGGGAGGAAGTCCAGCCCAAACAGTCTCGCGGCAGACCAAACACCGATTCCCACATCGGCTTGACCTTCTGCGATTACCCGTGCCACTTCGAAGTGGGAGGTTGCGATCCGTTGATAGCCTCTGATTCGAATGGCTTTAATTCCCGCCGCGACCAGCTTCTGGTCCAGTAAGAGCCGTGCTCCTGAACCCTCCTCACGGTTTACCAATATGACATCTTTCCGCGCCAAGTCCGCCACCTCTCTGATACCCTTGGGATTGCCGGCCCGAACCATGAATCCTTCCTCCCAGGTCGCAAAAGTCACCACCGTAAACTCATTGCCTTTGAGATGCCGTCTGAGATACGGCAGGTTCGATTCCCCCGATCTCGCATCCACGATATGGAGACCGGCCACATGCACCTCGCCCTGTTTCAGGGCCTCGAGCGCCGCCGCGCTGCCCATCGTCCATCCCACGACCGCGGTCTTGTCTTGTCGGCGACGGAGATGTTCCCCAGCCAGAAAGATCGCCGGGTCACACCCCGCGACCGCGACGTCTCCTTCCACTACCCGACGGTCTCGAAGTAACTGAACCCGAACTCGCGCACCCGCCTTCGCGGTCCGCCCGGTAGAGCCGGCAGACCCTACAATCAGCCCATCAGCGGGCACGGTGTAGTTCAACACCCCGCCAAGCGTCGCCACCGGCCTGACGACGACCCGCTCGCCGACCCGCGCCACCTTGACCCGCACGCGTGCCGAATCAGCCGAGCTTGACGGCAGAGCGCCGAGCAGGTCCCCTTCGATCACCTCTCCAGTGAAGACGAGGCTGAACAGGTCCTCCACCCGGCAATCAAGCGCCCCTGCCAACCGAAGCGCCACCGCGGTAGTGGGGAGGTATAGGTTCGCTTCAATCGCGTAGATCGCCTGCCTGGTGATCCCGGCCATATTGGCCAGCACACCCTGCGAAAGCGCTTTCGCGGT
>JAHWYE010000363.1 GCA_020028195.1 Nitrospirota bacterium | reverse complement strand
GATCGAATTGTCCTCTTCGCAGGAGAGTGAGATTAACCTCCCGTTCATCACCGCGGATGCCAACGGACCGAAGCACCTGGTGATAAAACTCACTCGCGCAAAGCTCGAGCAACTGGTTGATGATCTGATTCAGCGCACCATCGAGCCGTGTAAGAAGGCCATGGCCGACGCCGGCGTGACGGCGCGCGACATTCAGGAGGTCGTGCTTGTCGGCGGCATGACCCGGATGCCGAAAGTCATCCAAGTGGTGCGCGAGTTTTTCGGGAAGGAGCCTCACAAGGGGGTCAATCCGGACGAAGTCGTGGCGGTCGGTGCCGGGATACAGGGCGGCGTGCTGAAAGGCGACGTGAAGGATGTGCTGCTCCTGGACGTCACTCCGCTCACGCTTGGCATCGAGACCTTGGGCGGCATCTTCACGCACATTATCGATCGCAACACCACGATCCCGACGAAGAAGAGCCAGATCTTCTCCACCGCAGCCGATAACCAAAGCGCAGTCACGATCCGCGTCTTCCAGGGCGAGCGCGAGATGGCCAACGACAATAAGCTGCTCGGTCAGTTCGACCTGGTCGGTATTCCGCCAGCTCCACGCGGCGTGCCGCAAGTCGAGGTGACCTTCGACATCGATGCGAACGGCATTGTGCACGTCTCGGCCAAGGATCTGGGCACGCAGAAAGAACAATCCATCAAGATCACAGCCTCGAGCGGCCTCGCCAAGGACGAAATCGAACGGATGGTCAAGGAGGCGCAAGCCCATACCGAAGATGACAAGCAGCGGAGGAAGCTGGCTGAAGCCCGCAATCAGGCCGACAGCCTGATCTACGGCACGGAGAAAAACCTTACGGAGCACGGGGATAAAGTCAGCGAGGACGACAAGAACAAGATCAAAGACGCCATCGCGGCGGTCCGCAAGGCGATGGAGGGCAACGAGCCGTCGGCCATCGAGTCGGCCATGCAGACCCTGAGCACCGCCTCCCACAAACTGGCGGAGGAAATGTACAAGAAGGCCACGGCCTCAGCGCCAGGTTCTGAGGGTCCAGCGCAAGGGAACGGCGGCGCTTCCGCGAAAAGCGATGACAAGGTCGTGGACGCCGAATTCGAAGAAGTGGACAAAGACAAAAAGTAAGCTACAATACCGCTAGTGAGGACCGGGTTTTGCAGCCGCAGAACCCGGTCTTTTTCACCAAGAACCGAAATGGTTCACGTGGCAAAACGCGACTACTATGAAACCCTCGGAGTTGACCGCAACGCCTCCGATGAGGATCTGAAGAAAGCCTTCCGCAAGCTGGCCCGCCAATACCACCCTGACCTCCAAAGCGGAGAGCAGCAGAAAAAAACCTCGGAAGAAAAATTCAAAGAGGTCAACGAGGCCTATGAGTCCCTCAGCGACCCTGAGAAGCGGAAGCGCTATGACACATTCGGACACGCAGGGGGACCGCAGGGCTTTGGCGGAGGATTTGAAGGCTTCGATTTCGGTCGCGGTGGGTTCGGCGACGTCTTCAACGATATCTTCGAGGACTTCTTCGGAGGCGGTGGTCGGGGACGCCAACGGGCAGAGCGTGGCTCAGACTTGCAGTACAACCTTGAGCTGTCTTTCGAGGAAGCGGTCTATGGTAAAGAAGCCAAGCTGAGGATTCCACGATGGGAACTTTGCCAGGAATGTAAGGGAACCGGCGCGCGGTCGGCCGCCGCTCTGAAGCCCTGTCCCGGTTGTAAAGGGGCCGGTGAGCTCCGTTTTCAGCAAGGATTCTTCAGCGTCAGCCGCCCCTGCACCCAGTGCGAGGGAAGCGGCCAGATTATTTCGGACCCCTGTGGCACTTGCCGAGGCCGTAAGCGGGTCTATCGAGAACGAACACTGTCCGTGCACATTCCCGCCGGAGTCGAATCGGGGATGCGGTTGCGCTTGGCCAACGAGGGTGAGCACGGTCTCAACGGCGGTCCTCCAGGCGATCTGTATGTGGCCATTGCCGTCAAGCCCCATCCCTTCTTCAAACGAAAGGGCACCGACATCCTCTGTGACGTGCCGGTCAGTTTCGTCACGGCTGCGCTCGGCGGGAAGGTAGAGGTCCCGACTCTCACAGGGAACACGGTGATCAAAATCCCGGCCGGCACGCAGCATGACAAAGTTCTTCGTCTGAAGGGGCTCGGGGTCCCGAACCTGCAGGGCCATCAGACAGGGGATCATCTGATGAGAATCAAGATCCAGATTCCGACCAAGTTGACTCCCAAGCAAAAGGAGTTGTTGGGGGAATTTGCAAAAGAGAGCGGGATGTCCACGGACACCGAGGGCGACGGATTTTTCGATAAAATGAAAACGTTTTTTGAGTGAGTGGCCCCCCTGCCCGGCCGGGTGAAACCTCTTCGGCGCATGCCGGTTTTTTTCATCACCTCAGAGCAAGTGCAGAATGGGACCGCGACGATCACGGGCCCCCTGCTCCACCATATACGAACAAGCCTCCGTACCAGAATCGGCGAGACCCTCTGGGTGGGAGATGACCGACGCCGTCGGCACCTGATCCAGGTGACCCAACTCGACCGTCACCAACTTCTCGGTCAGGTCCTGGAACAGCACGACGGACCAATACGCCGAAGTCCGGCTGTCACGATCGGACAAGCCCTTCTGAAAAGCGATCGAATGGACTGGATGAT
>JAHWYE010000101.1 GCA_020028195.1 Nitrospirota bacterium | reverse complement strand
GTTCAAGCGATTGGCCAGCAGAGTTGAATAGAAACTGACGCGACTGGAATGATTGAAGAGCTGCCGGTCTTTCGCCTCTAACATGTCCGAGAGGAGAGGAATCAAGCCGGCGGATTCACCGAACCGATGGTCGGACTCCTGTTTCGCCTTCATCAGCGAGGAGTATTGCTCACTGAGTCGTTTCCAGGCTTGCTCACTCTCACGCTCGGCTGCCACAAGCTCTCCCGGGTGTGTCAGGAAGCCCCGCAAGTAGTCAAGACGCTGCTTTTTCTCCAACGTTTGATTGATCAGCGTAATCAGCTCCGTGACGTTGAACGGTTTAAGCAGGTAGCCAGCCGCCCCATGTCGAATCCCTTCCATGGCTGATTTGAGGCTTCCGTATCCGGTGATGATGATCACTTCCACATCCCCGTGCTCGAGTTTGATGTCTTGCAACAGATCAAGGCCCTGCCGGTCGGGCAGCTTCTGATCCAGCGTCACCAAGTCAACGGCCTGTTCCTTCAGCACTCGCATCGCAGCGTGGCCGTTCTCGGCCACGTGGATATTGAAGAACGGACGGAGAATGACCTTCAGCGCATCACGAGGGCCGGCCTCGTCTTCAACAATGAGAATGGTAGGCTTGGGAGAGCCGGGAATGATCATCGGGGTTTGACTCATAGGTAGCCTTCTACCTCAGCCCTACTTGTTTGTCAAGCAAATACAATGCCATAGAAGTCTCACCGCATCAGGCTCTCAACGAGGCGAGTCAGTCCAAGGTCTCAGAGTCATTCAGAAAAATAGGCGGGACGCCTCGAATCTTCCTGGGGCTGGCCTCGAACCCATTCACCGGCTTAACACACCGGAACGTGCACAAAAATGATAGCTTCTGTGTCATTCTTGAAACATTTGT
Source organism: Nitrospirota bacterium (assembly GCA_020028195.1). Taxonomy (GTDB): domain Bacteria; phylum Nitrospirota; class Nitrospiria; order Nitrospirales; family Nitrospiraceae; genus NS-7. Next base: position 5,614 of record JAHWYE010000101.1, on the reverse strand, counting down.
GTCTGGTCATTGACAGCTTGAGCGTCGGGTCGGCTGATTCCCAAGGTATCCATCCTGTATTTGAGCATCCGGCGGCTGATTCCCAGGGCAGCTGCGGCGTGGGTCTGGACGTAGTTTGTTCGCTTGAGCGTATCCAGGATAATCTCTTTCTCAAACTCCATGACCGCTTTTTCGAGAGAGAGCCGGCCTGAAAGGGTGTCTTCGCGCAGCGAAGAGGAGCGTGTATCCGTTCGAAAGACAGCGGGAAGATGCTCGGGGGTGATCGTGGTTCCTTGAGACCAGACAATTGCCTGCTCGACCACGTTTTCGAGTTCCCGAACGTTTCCTGGCCAGGAATACCTCGTAAGAAGCTCGAGCGCCTCCTTGGAGAATTCCTGCGGGGGGCGTTTTTCCTCTTCGATCCGCTTGGCCAGAAAATGTTTGGCAAGGAGTGGGATATCTTGCGCCCGGTCACGCAGGACAGGAAGGTAGAGGGCGATCACGTTGACCCGATAATAGAGGTCTTCCCGAAACCGCCCCTGCCGGACGAGATCCTCCACATTTTGGTTCGTCGCGGCAATGATTCTGACATCCACTTTGATCGGTTGGGTGCCACCGATCCGCGTGAACTCGCGTTCCTGCAGGACCCGGAGCAGTTTTGCCTGGGTGGTGGGGCTCAGATCTCCGATCTCGTCGAGGAAGAGACTGCCGGTGTGCGCGAGCTCGAACTGCCCGACCCGGCGTGCGGAGGCGTCCGTAAAGGAACCTTTTTCATGTCCGAACAGTTCGCTTTCGATCAGTGTTTCCGGTAACGCCGCGCAGTTAAGAGGGATAAACGGGCGATCCCGGCGGGGGCTGTTGTAGTGGATCGCGCGTGCGACCAGTTCCTTGCCGGTTCCGCTCTCGCCGGTGATCAGGACGGTCGTTCGGCTGTCCGCGACCTGCTCGATTTTCGAGTAGATCTCTTGCATGCTCGGGCTCTTTCCGACGAGGTTGTGGAATGAATACCGATTGACCACTTGGGCGCGAAGATAGCGGACCTCCCGTTCGAGGTCATGAGTGTCCAGGGCTTTGGCGACGATCAGTCGTAGCTCCTCGACGTCAAACGGTTTGGTCAGATAGTCGGCCGCTCCCATTTTCATGGCGTCAACAGCAGTTTTGACCGTTTTGGTGCCCGTCAGCATGATCACGGGCATGCTCCGATCCTCCGACCGGATTGTTTGCAGGACCGACAATCCATCCGTGCCAGGCAGGATCACGTCCAGGATGACTAGGTTCGGAGCCTCCTGTCGGAACAGGTCCAGGCCTGACTGGGCGTCTGCGGCACAGGTTACTTCGTAAATCGGTTCGAGGACCGCCTTCAGGGTGGCGCGAATTCCTGGTTCATCATCGACCAACAGAACCCGTTTCTTCATGCTCCTCCCTTACTGGTGACAGATGTGATTGCACCGGGCTGACCGGTAGGTTGACGAAGAAGGTGGTTCCACTTCCGACGACGCTTTCAACGTGAATCGAGCCGCGGTGTTCCTGGACAATCTGGTGGACAATCGTCAGCCCCAGCCCCGTGCCTTCATGCTCCCCGCTGTCGTGCTTAGTGGTATAGAACGGGTCGAAGATATGTTCCAGATTAGCCTCCGAAATGCCGGAGCCGGTGTCAGCCACCTCGATCTGAACCCATTCGTCGCCGGAGGGTTTCAGAAGCCGGTGGGTCCTGACCGTGAGACGCCCCCCTGTCTCAGGCGTCGCATCCATGGCGTTGAGCAGCAGGTTCAGAAGCACTTGTTTGATTTGCTGACGGTCCAGCATCGTGCGAGGCAGATCGCTCGCCAGATCCTTCTCAAGGGTGATCGCCAGACTATCTGCTTTCACGGCCACAAAATAGAGACATGATGAGACGATCTCGTTGAGATCCTCCTCTGTCAGCTTGGGTTCCATATAGCGGGCGTAGTCAAGGATCTCCTGGATCAACCGCTCGATTCGGTCCACATCATCATTCACCACTTTACTAAACTCACTGATAAATTCCGGGTCATCCTTTCGCTCTGGAGCGAGCTGGATGAACGTTTTGATGGATGTCATTGGGTTGCGGATCTCGTGGGCAAATCCGCCGGCAATGGTCTCAAGCGAACGCAGTCGGTCGGTGCGCCGCACGAGGGTCTGGGATCGCTTCCAATCCTCGTACAGTATCGCATTATCGAGCGCAATCGCCGCGTTCTGTCCAAGCGTGGTCAAGAGGTTCAGGTCCTCTTCTGAATACATCTGGTGGTCGGATCGAGGACCCAAGTTGCAGAAACCAATGAGACGGTCCTTATTGACGAGCGGAATGCAAGCTTCGGACTCTATCATCTGGAGAGAATCCAACACAGGCCGCTTGGCATCTTGATTGGAAGCATGCTCCAACTCCTCGCGTACAAGTATGCCCTGAAAGCAGGCCAACTGGTGCGGCAAGGCGTCGTCCGTCGCTAGCTGGACTGATCCAAGCTTGTCGCGGTTCAGACCATAGCAGGACGAGAGAACGTAGATGCTTTTCTCCTTATTCAGCAGAAACAGCGAGGCCATTTTGATATCCATGACGTGGACCAGAGTCCGGACGATTTCGTCAGTGAGTGATCGAAGGTCAAGGATCGTGACCAGCGACTTTGAGAACGCCGACAGCGTTTCATACCTGTCGTAGCGCTGTCTGAACAACGTGCGTGCGATAGCCACCTCGGCCTTCTCTCTGAGGCGATAGCCTCCGATAGCGATCAGCACGAACAATGAGAACAGCAGGATCGAAAAAGGGTAGCTGATCTCGCCGAAATACAGTCTTTGGGCTGGTCCGAGCAGGATCGACGGCATGGCGGCGAGGGTGAACAGCAGGAGCAGGTACAGCAGTCCTTTTTGCATCATGATGCCAAAGTCCAGGAGCCGATATCGAACTGTCGTGTACGCAAGGATCGAGGTGTAGACGGTGCCCAGAATCGTCCCGTCAGGTGGGATCTGAATGCCATACCAAAGAGGAAAATTGGTGGCTCCACCGCCATATCCAATCAGCGATGCAATCAGCAGGTAAAGATATTGGGTGCGCCGAAGCCCCCTCGCCTCTCTCCACGCCACGATGATCAAATAGGTCGTATACCCCACATACCCGACAAACCAGGTGAGAAAGAGGTGAAACATCGGACCCGGTTTGGGCCAATACAGGAAGGACATTTCTGGCCGCAGATCGGCAACGAACAACGAAGTGAAATTACTGACAAGAAATATTCCGCTCAGCAGATAACCGGCTCGAAGCAGAGGCCGGTGTTTGTCAACAAGATTGAGAATGGTCAGGGTATGGTGCAAATAAAGGATCGGAATCATAATCGCGCCTGCCATGAGCAGGCGGACAAAGATCATGGCCAGATCTCTGGATGCGGAGAGCTGCCAAGCGAAATAGAAACCACTCCAGACTGAGAGGCTGAGACAGTACAGCCCGTATGCGCGATGTCTTGGATCGCGCGGGGCCCGTGAATAGACGAAAATTCCTAATGTTGCGGCGGTAATCCCGTTGAGTAGGCCGCTGAAGGCATAGAAGTTCATACTAGCCAGAGGCAATTAGGGAGAGCAGATACGCGGGCAGAAGTATACACTGCGCTGGTCTTTTCAGCCACTAGAATCAGGTTTTTCAGCTACTGCGATGTATGCCTGATTGGCGAAGGTGGAATAAATTCGGGGTCGAGCCGCCCCGCCGAAGGTTAACAGCATGGCGAGTTCCTGCTTCTCGAAGAAGCGAAAGATTCCATCGCTCTCCCCCTGTTTGATTTTGCCCGAATTGCTCAACATTTGTCTTCCTTGCTCAATGTCTTCAGGTTGTTTGGCTATCTGGACAAAGTTGCGATAAATCTGGGACAGGTCTGCCTGAGGCTTCAGGTTTGTTACGATCAACCTTCCGCTTGGTGAAAGAACCCGCATAAGTTCGCGCAACGTGAACAAAGGGTCTTGTAAGTAGCCGAGGACCAGATTGGCTATGATACGATCGAACTGCCTGTCTTGGAAGGGAAGAGGTCTGTTCAGATCCGCCAGGGAGAGCGAGGTCCTCAATAGCGACTTTGTAATGGCCGAGGCGGGAAACTTGCTTCCGAGTTCATTGGAGACATTGGTTAAGTTGATTCGGGTCTGCAGGAGTGCGCTTGGCACAAAGTCCACTCCGATATAATGTGGCGGGTTAGCCTTGACACTTGGAGCGTTCCTCTGGCGATAGGCTTGGTTGATCAGCAGAAACATGCCAAAATGTCCATTCCCGCAGCCGACGTCCAAGATCCGTTCCCCTCTCTCCAACATTCCTAGCGAACTGTAGATTTGGTCCAAGAGATGCCAATAGTCAGAAGAATTCACAATGTAATGAAAGTGAGCGAGGTAATCTCGCCAAAACTCAATGTTTTCAGCTTTCCCCATGTGGCGCTGAATCCTCGCTCGCTCACGTTCCACCCTGTTCTGAATCCCGATCTCGCGCTGAGACGGTTCTGTGATCTGTCCGCGCGAAGCGATGGGGTAAAACTCTTCCCGACAGCAGGTGACAATTTGGCGGTAGACTGCCCGAGTCTTCCTTGGATTCTCATGTAAACGATGCAGAGCTTCCGGAACGAGGTACAAGCGGCATAATCCAGCCGGGAGGACGGCCTGCACCTTTTTCACCGATTCAAAGCTGACCCACGCGTCGTGCTCAGCACTGAAAAAAACAACAGGGATCTGGGTCCGTTGAGCGTCTTTGATCGTTGTCTGAAGATCAGTATAGCCCTCTTTGATCGCATCGTTTAAGAAGTGATCAGCATTGACATTAAATCCGAGCACATTCATCACTCCGAGTCTGACACCGCGCAAGAATGCGTCGATGTGATCCTCCTGGTGGACTGCCGCCAGAGTTGCCTGAAGATCAACGACGGCTGTCAGGAGGACCAAGAGTTCCAAAGTGCTGTTCCGGGTAACCATTTTTAGGGCGACGAGGCCTGTCAAGCTCGTGGCGACAACTGCGATATGGCTTGTCGGCCAAGTACGCTTTACGTACTCCAGCAGCGAGAAGAGGTCTTGTTTCATGCCGGTTAGTGTCGTCTGGACCATGTCTCCTTCGCTGTCACCGACGTGATTGGAGTGATCGTAGCGAATGACCTGAAATCCGTTACTCGCGAGATAATAGGCCAGCGCGATGTACTCCTTCTTTGTTTCACCGTAGCCGGGTGAGATGATCACAACGGGGGAACCAGGAGACAACCCTTCCTTTGGGTGATCATGGTATGCCGCAATGCGCTGGTCTCTCTGATTCCGGCACTCTATCAGCTCACTGATCAGCCGGGTCGCCTCTTCCCTCTCGTCAATACGGAATGGGGTGGTCAAAAAGCGTGCGATCATTTGTTCGAAAACTCGCTCAGCCTCCTCATTGATATGCAGGAGTCGAAAGCCTACGAGCAGAGAGCTGGCTGAATCGCCAACCCTCGATTCTTCCGGAACGGCCTTGTCGGGGGCGGTCCAGACGACTTCTCCGGTTACGGTACAATCGAGCGAGCCGGCCGAGGCGCCTGTCGGCTGATTGGCGAGCATATCGGAGGGAAGAGATAAACGCAGAAGAAGACGACGACCGAGCAAGTCTGGCTGGACTTGGAGTCGGATGCAGGCACCG
>JAHWYE010000362.1 GCA_020028195.1 Nitrospirota bacterium | reverse complement strand
CTGGGCATGTTCTTGATCTTTACAACCGGCGTACTGCTGTGGGTGATCTACGGCCTCATGATCCAGTCGCTGCCGATCATCGCTGCGAATATGGTGACGCTCATCCTCGCAGGTGCGATTCTTGTTCTCAAGGTGCGCTATGGATGAGCAGGCTAAAAGAAAGGAGGGCTATGCACAAGTATCATTGAGAGAGCCATGCGAGTGATGCAATGGATGCCTGAGATGTCGAACGTTCACGTTAACCCAAACCAGAAAGGAGAACTTCCAATGAGATCCATCACAACTGTTTTACTGGCTGGCAGTATTCTGTTCGCTGCACCGGTGCTCGCCCAGGAGGCAGGGAGCCCACCCGCAACAGCTCCTACGTCTGCTGACACCAACATGGAGATCTTGATGCAGAAGGTCAAGGCGGACAAGAAATTGCTCGTCGCCGGCAACATGGAGCTAACCGACGCTGAAGCCAAGAGCTTTTGGCCGCTCTATGATTCCTATCAGAAAGAGTTGGGGGAGGTGAACCAGAAGCTCGGGAAGACCATAAAAGAATATGCCGACGCTTTCAACAAAGGCCCAATCCCAAATGACACGGCCAAGAAGCTGCTGAATGAAGCCCTCGCGGTCGAGGATTCAGAGCTGAAGCTGAAGCGGTCGTATACCGAGAAGATCGGCAAGGTGTTGCCGGCAGCCAAGACTGCCCGCTATCTCCAGATCGAAACCAAGATCCGGTCTATCCTGAAGGCCGAACTCGCGCAGCAGATTCCGCTCGTGTACTAAGCATGAGTCCGAGCCCGACACGATTGAGGCACTGAGCATCCAGATATCGAAGGTCGAACTGCTCTTCTCACCCAGTCAAGCTGTGGGAGGACAGGCCATAAGAAACGGATCAAAGACAGACCCGGCTTCATCCAGCCATGGGACATCCAGCCGAAAAGCCGCCGGCGAACCTTTGGGTAGCAGCCGGCGGCGCGTCTGGTTCATCGTCCTCGGAGCGCTAGCGCTCGGTGCGCTCCTTATTGCCTATGCAAGCAATGGTCCCGTGCCGCAATGGGCCCAGGGCCCTCCCGGGATGAAATGGATCCCCGGCGGCGAATTCGACATGGGCTCCGAGGAGCCCATGTTCCGTGATGCGCGGCCGGTGCATCGCGTGGCCGTGGACGGCTTCTGGATGGATGAAACGGAAGTCACCAATGCGCAGTTCGCCGAGTTCGTGAAGGCCACCGGTTATATGACCGTGGCCGAGCGCGTGCCGCGTGCGGAGGACTACCCCGGGGCGAAACCGGAGATGCTGGTCGCAGGCTCGGTCGTATTCTCGCCGCCGGATCACGCGGTGCCGCTCGATAATCATTTTCAATGGTGGAGCTACGTCAAAGGCGCCGACTGGCGCCATCCCGAGGGCGCGGGCAGCTCGATCGAAAAGCGGATGGACCACCCGGTGGTGCACATCGCCTACGAGGACGCCGAGGCCTATGCCAAGTGGGCCGGCAAGCGGCTGCCCACCGAAGCGGAGTGGGAATACGCCGGGCGCGGCGGGCTGGACCGCAAGAAATTCGTCTGGGGTGATATCTTCAGTCCCGACGGCAAGGCGATGGCCAACACTTTCCAGGGCCATTTCCCCGATCACAATACGAACGAGGACGGCTACGCCGCCACTTCGCCGGTGAAAGCATTCCCCCCGAACGGCTACGGCCTATGCGGCATGGCCGGCAACGTGTGGGAATGGACATCGGACTGGTACCGCCATGACACGTATATCCGCCTCGTGAAGGACGGTGCCGTGGTGCGCAATCCGAAGGGGCCGAGTGCCCAGGAGAGCTTAGATCCCTCGGAACCCGGCGTCGCCAAACGCGTGCACAAAGGCGGCTCGTTCCTCTGCACTGATCAATACTGCGCGCGCTACATGCCGGGCGGTCGCGGCAAGGGAGCACCGGACACGGGCACGAATCACCTGGGATTCAGGTTAGTGAAGGACGCACCAAAGCCAGGACTCGTCACCAACTAGAGACTTTTCTCTCTCCCCCTCACCCTCCCCTCTCCCCCACCTAGGGGGAGAGGACCAAGGTGAGGGGAGAGGTGGCCAAAGCCGCTGCACTGGTATCACCAATATTAGAGATCGGCGAAGTAGTTTCGTGTCATCACTCTTGCCCAGCTAGATAGAGGAGGTTCGCAATGCTTAGGAATCCACTGACGACAGTCACACTAGCCGTCGCGTTCCTTGTTCTTGTCTGCGCTCCGGCGCAGGCTCAGCAGAAGAAACCCAACATCCTCATCATCTGGGGCGATGACATCGGCTACTGGAACGTCAGCGCCTACAACCAGGGCATGATGGGGTACAAGACGCCGAACATTGACCGGATCGCGAGGGAAGGCGTGCTGTTCACCGACTGGTACGGCCAGCAGAGCTGCACCGCCGGCCGCGCGGCGTTCATCACGGGGCAGGTCGGTTTCCGCACTGGTCTGCTCAAGGTCGGTCTTCCTGGCGCCAAAGAAGGGCTTCAGGAGCGAGACGTCACCCTCGCCCAGCTGCTTAAAGCGCAAGGATACATGACCGCGCAGTTCGGGAAGAACCACCTCGGCGACCGGGATGAGCACCTGCCCACGGCCCATGGGTTCGACGAGTTCATGGGCTCCCTGTACCACCTTAACGCCGAGGAGGAACCGGAGAAT
>JAHWYE010000009.1 GCA_020028195.1 Nitrospirota bacterium | reverse complement strand
CCGCAGGACCCGGACACCATCCAACAGCTCTTCCGGACCGCCCACACCTTGAAGGGGTCGGCCTACACCGTCGGCTTCAAAGCCATCGGCGACCTCACCTATCACGTCGAAGACTATATGGGCGCGATCCGCGATGGCCGCATGCAGATGATGCCGGGGGTGACGGAGCTTTTCTTCCGCGCCGTTGACGTGGTCCGACAGTTGATGCGGCGAGACCGGAGCAATCTGGACAAGACCCGTCGCGAGTTTTCAGCCGTGATGCATGGACTGACGGAGATGACCGGGGCTCCGACAAGCGCGGTGAGTGACCCGCCCGAGCAGATAGCGGCCGTCGCGCCGAGCTGGTTCGAACCAGCCGACCGTCAGATGGTCGAGCCGCCGCAAGCCCCCACCTTTCAGAGACCGGAAGAGGAAGCGGGCAAGCGTCCAGAGGCTGACCGACAGCAGGGAGCCGAGCCGAAACCGACGGAAGAGGGAGCCGTCATACGAGTCAGCCGGGAGCGCCTGGAGCGGCTGCTCAACTTGGTCGGCGAGTTGGTGATCGGCCGTGGTCGCTTGGAGCAACGGCTGTTGGTGCTAGAGCAATTATCGCATCAAGTGCAGGTTTATAAGAACCGGCTGCAGGACTCGGTCCGAACCTTTGAAGAAAAACATGCCTTCACCCTCCCATCCTCCTCGCCGAGTATGGGTGAGGCCAGCGGCCCCGGGTTCACCGGGCTGACCGATTTCGGCAGCCTCGAGTTCGACAAATACGACGACTTCAACGTGTTTGCTCGACGGACCGCCGAAGTCTCAACCGATATCAACGAAGCCATGTCGCAACTGAGCAACTCGATCAAGAGGGCGCGTGAAGACATGGATCAGGTCCAACGGCTCACCCTGGGTATGCGAGACGAGATTGCCCGCGCGCGTATGGTCCCGATTGGGACGCCGTTCACCCGCTTCCGCCGGGCCGTTCGTGAGATGGCGCGGACGACCGGCAAGGACGTCACGCTGATCACGTCCGGCGAACAGACTGAGGTCGATACCGGGGTCGTGGAACGGCTGGTTGATCCTCTCATCCATCTTGTCCGCAACGCCGTGTATCATGGCATTGAACCCTCGGCCGTACGCATCGCCCAGGGCAAGCCTCCGGTCGGCTCTGTCTACATCCACGCGGCTCATCGCGGGAACGCGGTGGTGATCGAAGTTGAGGATGACGGGAGAGGCCTCGACCTCGAGAAGATCAAGGCCAAGGCCGTCCAGCTTGGCCTCCTTCGCCAGGCGGTGGCAGCCGCGCTGTCCGATGCGGAGGCGGCCAAACTCATCTTCCTGCCTGGGGTCTCGACGGCCGAGCAGGTCGGAGACCAAGCCGGACGCGGCATGGGCATGGATGTGGTCAAGCGCGCCATCGAGGGCATGAATGGACAGATCGACATCGAAAGCGTCCGAGGAGTCGGCACGAAATTCGCGCTGACCCTCCCGGTCTCGCTCTTGATCTCAATGGCGCTGTTGGTTCGTGCTGGGAACGAGCGTTATGCGTTCCCCCTACCCAGCACGCGTGAGGTGGTCTTGCCCCCGCCAGGCGCTCTCCAGGATATGGGCGGCCGCTCAGTCCTGCAAATCGGAGAGGAGGCAATCGAGGTCCGCTCGCTGGCCCAGCTGTTGGGGATCGAGACCTCAGAGCCGTCAGGGCCAACCCCCGTCGTCATCGTCCGCGCCCTGAGCGGCGCCGTTGGGCTGGCCGTGGACGAACTGCTCGGCCGGCAAGAAATCGTGATCAAATCCCTCGGGTCCTTGAAACCCTTTCAGAAGTCATTCTTTGCCGGTGCGACCATCGATCCAGAAGGCCGGGTGGTGTTGGTGATTGACGTCGGGCGCTTGCTGGCGGGAAGACTCGGCCAGGAGACCCTGTCGACCGAGCACGCGTCCCTGCCAGCCACGGAGCCTGGTACCCCGACGGACGAAGGCGGGCTCCAGATCGCGGACAACACCGCTCGCATTCTGTTGATCGATGACTCGCTGAGCGTTCGGAAGTTTGTGGGCCGTATGTTGGAGGGGGGCGGATACGCGGTTGATACGGCGGTGGATGGGGAGGACGGCCTCCGGAAGGCTTCAGCAGTTCCCTACCGGTTGATCATTACCGATTTGGAAATGCCGAAAGTGAACGGCTACGAGGTCATCCAGGCGCTGCGGAGTCGGCCGCAAACCCAAGCCACGCCGATTCTCGTGATGACCACACGAGCTGCCGACAAACACCGGCAAATGGCGATGAGTCTGGGCGCCACCGCCTATATTGCCAAGCCCGTGAATGAGCGCACACTGATCCAGGACATCGAGCGCTGGATCGGCCAAGGAACAAGCGTCAGACCTTAACTCCCCTTCGCGGGGTTCACGAAGGGCGGCCGGTCGAGGCGAATGCCCTGGTCGTGCTTGGTTTGCGCTGACGGAGAATCCCTAAGGTGAGCCTTCGTGGCCGGACAGAGACAACGGTCCGCGCGTCCAGCACGACGCGCCTCTTGGTCGTGATGTGCGCCGAGACGTGCTGCGCACTTCCTGCGGATATCATCCGCGGCATCATCACTTTTGAAGAGGCCGGCTCTGCAGAAGCCGTAGCCGCGCTGGGAGCGACCTACCCATTGAGAGACATGGCCGGCCGCTTCGGCTTGCCGCACGTCTCGTTTGCAGCAGAATCTCGAATCATCCTCTGTGCCCTGGGCAATTTTCACAAAGGGTATCGCGTCAACCAGGTGTTAGGGCTCACTGATGTGGAAAGCGCACGGATTCGCCCCCTTCCGCCGCAGTTCAGTGGTCCCGAGCGCAAATGGTTCGCGGGACTCTTTCTGTTTCGGGAGACAGTTGCGTTGCTGGTGAACCCCGGCTGGCTTCTCGGTGAAGAGACGGACCCTGCTCAACTGCCCCAATTGGGCACAACCACCGTGACGGCCCTTGTATCGAGTCACGCTGCCGGGGTGGAAAGGGAACGGCCCTCTCGCCCGCCCGTTGAAGTCCTAGAATTGGAGGAAGCCCCCGATGCTGACGACACGCCGTGGGTCCAACTCTAACATCACGACCACCTGCACGCTGGTGGTCTTCTCCATAGGTGGGCAGCGTCTTGCCACCAGGACGGAGGAAGTGGGCGGCGTCTGGCCCTGGACCAACGCGATGCCGGTTCCAAGCGGAACGGCGTTCATGAACGCCCTCGTGCGACGTGGTGAGGACGTGTTGCCCGTATTCGATCTCGCCGCCAAGTTGAATGTACGGGTCAGAGGCGCCACCTCCTTGTGTCTGATCGCCACACGCAAGGATGGCCCCATGGCTATACGCATCGACGAGGAGATTCCGACGCTGCATGTGGTTGAACAGGCCTCGATCCGCCAAACCACAGGCGCGAACTCTGAAGCAGTGGGAACGTGCGAGATTGGACTGGATGAGGTGCCGATTTATTCATTTCGAGGGTAGGAGAGGCAACGATCCACGCGTCGAGCGGATACGTGACGGTGAAGAAGGGACAGGGGTAGGGAGGGCTCATGCCCAAGGTTCTGGTTGCGGACGATAGCATCGCGGTCAGGAAGGTGGCGGAGCGTCTTCTGACCGAAGCCGGATTGGACGTCGCTCTGGCAGCGAGCGCTGATGAAGCCATCGCCCTGCTCGCCAACGAGCGCCCTGATCTCATTGTGTCAGACGTTATCATGCCGGACAAAAGCGGTTACGAGGTCTGCTCCTTCGTCCGTGCCCAAGAGTCCTTGTCAGGCACGCCGGTTCTTCTGATCTCCGGCATCGTGAATGAGGAGGTCACTCGCCAGGCGGAGTCCTGCCGGGCCGACGGCGTTCTCAAGAAGCCGTTTCAAGGCTCCTCGCTCAAAGACATGGTCCTTCAGCTCCTGGCCAAACGAGAGCAGCGGGCAGCCCCTCAGCCGGCGGCAGCACCAATTGGCTTTCCCGCCGTACCGACGCCTGAGGGGGCTAAGGTCTTCCGCATCACTGAGGAGCAGTTACAAACTTTCCGTCAGGCCGCATCCCGCATGAAAGAATTGGAAGATCTGTTGGCAGCCGAACGCGCGAAGTCCGCTCAACTGACCCAACGATGCACGGAGCTGGAGCGCATTGCCGCCCGGATGAAAGAAGCCGAAGCAGCGCTCGATTGCGAGCGGGAAGCCTCCGCCCAGTTGGTCGAACGGCTGACGGAATTGGAGAAGGCGGCAACGCGGACCAATGCGCGGGCGGAAGAGTTAGCCCGCAAGCTGGCCGAGATCTCGCGTCTCTCAACATAGCCAGCGGCAGTCACATGCCGGATCATCGTGAGCGACCTTCGCGGTGCGGCCAGCCGACGAGGGGAAAGGACCACCTAAGCGTACCCCCATGGCAGACGACCTCAATGACGATCAATTTCAGAAGGAAGTCCTTGAGCTGTTCGCTCTGGAAGCGCGCGAATGGCTCGGCCAGATCAAGGCCGCGCTCCGGGAACTGGAGAGCGATTCTGATCCTGGAGTCAGACCAAAGCTCTTCGACATCGTTCATCGCGGAATCACGAACCTAGGTGGATCGGCAGCGACAGTCGATTTGCCCGCCATCCAGCAGTTGACCTTCGGCTTACTGCCTCTCCTGGACACGCTCAGAAGCCAAGGGGTCCCCCGATCCGCAGAGCAATTTGCCGAGCTGCGTGACGGCCTCGTGCGGATAGAGGGAGCCGTTCAGCAAGTTGCGGAACCAACTCAGACTGCGGCCGGGCAGTCCACAGAGACTTCATGGGAAATCGCCGAGCCGCCGTCGCCACCCTCATTAAAGCCCAGCGCCCCTCCACCTGTTTCCCCCAAACCAACAACGATTGTGGAAGCGCTCCGTGAGCTGCAACAGGTTCGTACGCGATCCTTGGAGCCGACCCGGAACCTGGTGGAGCTGGTCATTCGCAGGGCAGAAGGCGACTCCGCGCAGGACTACGATTCAATCAACGGCTCGACGATTCAACGAATCCTGCGAGAGCTGGATGGGCTGGACGAACAGTTCCTCAGTGAAGTGCACCGCCTGATGCCGGTGCTTTCCAAGGTCGTATCGGGTCTCAAGACAGGAGGAGATTCCTCTGCATCCATGCCGAACGGAAACTTAGAGCCGGTCCTCTGCCAACTCCAATCTCTCCATGAAGCCGCCCGTGCGGTGAATGCCACCGCCATCATGCGGTTTCTCCACGGACTCCATACCTTCCTGACAGTCGTCGCTCACCGGGGAGTGTCCCTGGTGCTGCAACGGCTCGAGGCCGTGACGTCCCGTCTGGGTGCCGTGGTCCCCATGGCGCAACAGTGGGTCGAAGTCGGGCGGGTTGAGCGAGCGGCGATTGGCAAGGTCCTGCCTCCATGAGGTGCCCGCCTCTTCTCCAGCCAGGGGTCTCCGCATCTCAGCCTGTTCTCGACCAGAGCCCCACACGACAAGCAAGAAATGACGGGAGGGCGAAGAGCACCGGACCAAGCGCTCTTCCCTCCCTACATCCACTAACATAGTGATGCTTTGGATTGACATATCAATGGGTTAGAGATAGCCTATGATTGGAGAAGCCTTCGTGTATCCTGCATTCTGTCACAGCGGACGTCACGTGGAATGCGAAGACCGTCAGGGATTGCAAGCGCTCCCGATCGAAATCTTGCCTGACCCGGCGTACTATGTTCCATCTGTCAAGCACGAGGAAGCCCGCCATCGACTGCGTTCCGGCGTCCATGCGCGGAAAGGGGCCCTATTGCTGAGAGGAGAAATCGGCTGGGAGAACACGCTGTTAGGCCGAGCGATCATCCTCAACTTCCCTCGAGCAAAGTACGATACCGCCTTGGTGGCGAATCCTGCGTGCGAGCCGGGGTATGATGAGAAGACAGACCAGAGTGACCTCACGATCGTCGAACGCGGCAACCACGTAATGTAGACGAGTGAAAGTATCGATGGACCATGTGACCAAGAAACAGAATGATCCTGCCTCCGAGCCCGGCGTGACCAAGCCCCCGGTTTCCAGCTCATTCCAAGCGCCGGGGACAAACGGGGCCCGCGCACAGTCATGGTCAGCGCTCCAAGCTGGTCCCGATTGGTATCGCATGGCCCAGGAGGAGGTGTCGCGCCTGGCGGAGACTGTACGACACCACGCGGTGATCCGGCTGGAGCCTCTCACCAAGATCGCCGCCGGGATCGTCCAGTCGTTGGAGATCAGCGATCGGCTCGTAGTCCAGGCCCTCTCCGGCGCAAACGGTTCGCCGCTCATCACCAATCTGGTTAATGTTTCCATCCTCTCCACAAAGCTTGGGACGGGACTGGAGTACCGGCGGGAAGAATTGGAGCGACTGGCCCTGGCCGGCTTGCTGCACGATATCGGGATCTTCGCGGTCCCCGAGTCGTTGGTCTTGAAGCCGAACCGGCTTACCCCCAGCGAGCGCGCGATTATTGAGCAGCACCCGGAACTTGGCTATCAAGTACTCAGCACGCTGGGGAGTTCCTATTCCTGGCTCGCGCAGGTCGTGCAGCAGGCGCACGAACGCTGGAAGGGGCAGGGGTATCCTAACAAGCTGAAGGGGTCGCAGATCCATGACTATGCGCAGATCATCGGGATTGTGGATATCTTCGATGCGCTGATCAGCCCGAGACCTTACCGACGTCGGATTCTGCCGCACGAAGCGGTGCGGGAACTGCTGGTGGCAGAGCAGTCCTCGTTTTCTCGCGAGCTGATCAAGGCGCTAGTGGAACAGCTCTCGGTCTATCCCCTTGGCACCACGGTGCGACTCAACACAGGGGAGGTGGGCGTCGTCACTCAGCTCAATGCCCGGTACCCTTTGCGGCCAGTTGTGCAAATGGGCAAAACAGTCAACCGGCCTATGACCAATGGGCCAAGGCTGGCGGATCTCAGCAAGACTCCGCTGGTGTATATCGTCGAAACACTTGAAGCTCCTACGATCGAGAATTTGGCGGTCGCGCTGCCGTCGCCCTTGCCTGCGACGGCTCTTACCAAAAATGTCGCCTCGTCGGAACCATTCGCGGCCTTGCTGGAAAGCCTGGATGCCATCGCTGGTGCCGTCGAGCAGGTGGTGGAAAGGCCAATGGGCGCGACCAACGAACCCGCGCCGACCAAACGAAGGGACGAGGTCCAGCCCAAACTGGCCGTCATCGATCGCTCCGACGACCCATTTCAAAAAGAAGTCCTGAAGTTGTTTGCGCTCGAAGCCCACGAATGGCTCCGCCAAATCAGAGGCGCGCTGCGGGAGCTGGAGGGAGAGCCCGACCAGCGGGAAAAACCAAAACTCTTTGATGTGATTCTGCGTGGGGTGACCAATCTGGGAGGCTCAGCGGCCACGGTGGAGTTGCCTGGCATCCAGCAGTTGGCCTTTGGCTTCCTTCCACTTCTGCAGACCCTCCGGAGCCAAGGAGCCCTCGCCTCCGCAGAACAATTCACTGCGTTGCGTGACGGTCTCGAACGGATTACCGCAGCGGTTTCTCAGGTTGCCGAACCGCCTGCGGCCGCATCCGGAGAGCCGGCAAGGGCTACGAGGGACATTGCCGAGCCTGCTCCCTCGCCAGCCCCCTCCGCGCCAGCGGCACCGAAGTCGCGGGAGGCGTCAATGCCTGGCATCGCACCCCCTTCCCCCGCTCCGTCCGGGACGATTCTGGGGGCGCTGCAGGAATTGCAGCAGGCCCGGGCGCGATCCTTGGAACCGACCCGGAACGTCGTGGAGGCGGTCATCCAGAAGGCACAGGGCGACCCCGCCCACCGCAGCTCCCCGATCGAGGGTTCAACGGTCCTGCGCATCCTGCAAGAACTGGATAAGCTCGATGAACAATTTCTGGCCGACGTACAGCGCCAGGTGCCGTTGATCACCGAGGCCGTCTCGACTCTCAAGTCAGGCAACGGAAGTGCCTTGGTGTCAAACGAAAGCCTGGAGCCCATTCTCCGCGAAGTGCAACGTCTGCATGAAGCGGCCCGCGCCGTGAACGCGACCGCGATCATGCTGCTCCTGCATGGTCTGCACACCTTTCTTACAGTCGTCGCTCACCGACGGGTCTCGTTGGTGTTGCAACGGCTGGAAGCCGTGGAGTCCCGCCTCGGCGCGGTCATTCCTATGGCCCAACAGTGGGTCGAAGTCGGCCGGATTGAGCGGACGGCGATTAGTAAGAGCCTCCCGCAATCCTGAGAGACGCCCCTCGTCCGCAGCTCCACGTGAACCGAGCCTCGGCTTTCTCTCAGTTTCCACTCCCACATCTGTCTTCCCCATCCTACAGTGGGAGTAGTGTGATCCATACAAGACACATAAGCCTCCAAAAAGTTGGCGCTTTTGCAGCCCAAAACTTAGGCAGGCTGCTGCTGAAGGCCGGCCATCTGACCATTGCGCATTGATTCACAACGTTACACACAGCCCATCCACAAATCTTGTGGACAGAGATTGACGACTCCATTAAAGAGAAAACGACCAGCATGTGATGGAATGCGGAGATCGTCTTGCAAACCAGCTCGAACGGTTGAGGCAAGCCACTCTGCAACTGCGAGTCACTGCATCGCAGCGTCAGGCTGCTGGGATATCGTGACGCCGACGCAGAAGGCTGAAAGCAAGCACGCTCTGCTGCCCAAGCGTTTAGAACAGGGCCTCTGGAGAGGGGGAGTCTGCGATTAGCGAGAGCGGTTCGCTTTCAGCTCGTCGCGTGATGGTGGTCCGCTGAGTCTCGACGACTACTCGCACATTCACATCGCCGAAACAGGTTGATATAATGCGAGCCACAAAGATCTGGCGTCCAACAGGCTCTCGCGAGTCGTTGGTGATGCGTCTTACCCATGCTCCTTGCGGTCGAAGCCGAGCCAAGTCATTGGCGTCGTCACGTGGACTGTTGAGCACGCTATCATCTGATAGCATGGGGAACGAGGCCATCGGCAGACCTCCCAGGAGCTAGCTGACGTCCTTGCATTTCACGCCGGCCTGCTCCAACATCCGCACGTGCCCAAGATTATCACAGCGAGACGACTTGAGGGCGAATCAGAGAGGGCGCGGGACTATGTCAAAACTCACATTCTGTTCCCGTCAGGACTGTTAGGCCTGATGTTCATCGTGGCCGGTACATTTTCGCTGGCCTACCAACTCATGACACAGACCTATAGCTGGCGCACCTTCCTTGAAAGCACAGGGTTGTTGCTCTTCGGCATGCTCCTCGGATGGGCGCAAACACGCTATCATCAATACCTCCTCAGGGAACATCCCGAACATTTTGCGGGGCGAATGAGGACCTTCTCACGGATCGGACGTTCGCGATCCAAGCGAGAGCCAGTAACAGCCCCGCTTGACCATCGGTGGCGTAGCTTCGTGCCGCTCGGCTATGTTGTTGGAATTGGAACCTTGCTTGGGGTGTCGGCCCTGAGCTCGACGGCCGGTCACGTCTATGCCATCACCGCGTTCCTGATGCCGTGGGCAGGATTTTTCTGGGCGAAACTTTTTTTTTGGCGAGGCGTTTTGACCGGATCAGGCCCAGTGCGCAAATAGGAACGGCTCATCCACGCCGCTTACTTGATCGCTTCGTTCGATTGGCCCTTCGGGCAGGGGATACCAGTGCCTGGACCCGGTGTGCCAGATCACGCAACTGCTGCCGGAGCTCCGGCAAATGTCGAATAAGATTATAGGCTTTTAGCGCCACCTCGTGCGGAATCGCCGGACTACCGGCCACGATCTGACCGGCTTCTAGATTACGGCTGACTCCCGAACGCGCCGCGATCATGACCCGATCCCCGACCTGAATGTGATCCGCAACCCCAGCCTGCCCTCCCACCATGACTGAGCGACCCAAGGTCGTGCTACCCGCGATTCCGACCTGGGCCACGAGAATGGAGTCTTCCCCGACGGACACATTGTGAGCGATCTGCACCAGGTTATCGACCTTGGTCCCGCGCTTGATCACAGTCCGCCCGAAGGTGGCCCGGTCTACTGTCACGTTCGCGCCCAGTTCCACATCGTCTTCAATGACGACGGTGCCGAGTTGAGGGACCTTTTGGTGGCGACCTTGATGTTGGACATACCCGAAGCCATCACTGCCGATCACAGTCCCGCTGTGAATCTTTACACGACATCCGATGACGCACCGGTCCATGATGGTGACGTTGGGATAGAGCACGGTATCATCACCTACGACAGCCTCATCACCGATGAAGACTCCGGGAAAGAGCGTCACACGGGCCCCGAGGCTGACCCGATCACCCAAGGTCACGAATGGCCCGATGGATGTCTCCGGTCCGATAGTGACACCAGTTCCCCGGACGACCTGTTCGGCGATGCCGCGCTGCGCAAGGGGTATGGCGAAGAACCGCTCCACCAGGGAGGCGAAGGCATAGGCGGGATTCGGCACAACGATTTGAGGGCGATTCAACTCCCGGATCCGTCCGCTGACCACAAAGGCAGCAGCCCTGGATTCCAGCGCGACCGGGACGAACCGGTCAGCGGCCACGTACGACAGATCTCCCGGTCCAGCCTCCTCCAGGCTCGAGACACCGGAGATCACCGTGTCGGCACGCCCAACGAGTTCCCCCCCAATGGCTCGTTGGATATCAGCGAGCTGGTGAGCACGTGAGGCACCATCAGGCATGTCCGCGCCGCCCCTTCGATTTGGTGGTCTTGGCGAGACGAGTGACGCTTCGCTTGGGGGGTGGTTGGGGAGAAGGCGGCTGAAGTTTCCCTTCGATGTAGGTGACCAAGTCTCCGACTGTCACCAGTTTCTGCAAGTCCGCATCCGGGATCGACAGATCGAACTCTTCCTCAACCCTGAACATCAACTCGATCGCATCCAGCGAATTCAGGCCGAGGTCCCCACGTAAGGAATGGTTCAGCGCGATCGTGCTGACATCCCGCTTCAACTCGTTCGCAAGCGCCGTGAGAATTCTATCAGTCGTCACGGATTTAGCTGTCATACGCGCACACGTCCGCTCACCGATTGTGAAAGAGAGCCAGCCGGGCTCACCAGAGACCACACCACGAGGTCATTGGTATTTTTTCAGGACGAGCGTGGCGTTATTGCTCCCGAATCCGAAGGCGTTCACCAGCGCCACCTTGATGGATCGCTCCTGCACGTCGGCTGAAATTCCGGGAAGGGCACAGTCCGGATCAGGCTGCTCGTAATTGATCGTAGGGTGAACCAGGCCGCTTTCGATGGCCATCGTACAGGCGATGGCCCCGATCACACCGGCAGCGCCAAGCGTATGGCCAATGAGGGACTTGGTGGCATTCACCGAAACCCGGTTGGCCCCGGCCTTCAGCAGGCGTCGGATCCCTCTCACTTCGACCTCATCTCCTCGGACAGTCGAAGTGGCATGGGCATTGATAGAGCTGACCTGCGCCGGAGACGCCTCCGCATCGTCAAGCGCGAGCTGCATCGTGGTCGCCATTTCAACACCATCTTCACGCGGGATCACCATATGATACGCCTCGCTGGTTCCGGCATAACCGGCCAATTCGGCGTAAATCCGGGCCTTGCGTTTTCGGGCGTGCGGCAGGGACTCCAGAATCAGCGCCCCTGCGCCCTCGCCCAGCACGAAGCCGTCCCGGGCTCGATCAAATGGACGCGAGGCCCGCGCCGGATCATGGTTGAAGCCGGTGGAGAGAGCCCGCAAGGAACAGAACCCGGCAAAGACGAGCGGCGTGATGCTGGCATCGGCCCCCACGGCGATCATCACATCTGCTTGGCCGGTCCTGATGCAGGTGAGCGCATACCCGATGGCATGGGCGCTGGAAGAACAGGCCGTGGAGATGGTGAGATTTGGCCCTTTGGCGCCGTGCGCCAAGGCCACGAGGCCGGACGCGGAGTTCAAGGTGATCGTGGGAATGAAATTCGGCTGAACCCGATGCGGTTTACGGTCGTGATAGAGTTTGGTGAGCTCCCGCTCTCCCATCATCATCGCGCCCATGCCGGCGCCGACGATTACGCCGACTCGGTGCGGGAGTTCTTTCTCAAGGCGAAGACCGGAATCCGCCACCGCTTCTTTCGCCGCCACGAGACCGAACTGCGCATACCGGTCCAGGCGATCCGTTTGCGCTGGTTCAAGGAAGCCTGCGGGATTGAAGTCCACGATCTGGCCGGCCACCTGAGAACGGTAGGCCTCGAGCGGCAAGCCGTCGAATCCCCGCACAGCGGTGATGCCAGAGCGTCCCTCCAAGGCAGCCTTCCAAAACCGCCCGACCCCGATCCCGATCGGGGACACCACCCCAAGCCCTGTAATGACTACTCGCTTCTTGCTCACACCATTGGAACCCTAAAGTACAATTCTCTTTTACCCCAAGACTGGGGCACAGTCAACTTCACCCACGTGCGATCCCCCGCGCCCAAGCCTGCCAAGTTCATACTAATATCTCACCTTGAGGACCAGGTACAACCCGAACGAGAGAAACAATCCATTGGCGAACCATCCAGCGACCATCGGCGTGAGCACCGACGTGCGGCCCAGCGCAATAGCCAGCGAGTGAACGGTCCAGTACAGCAATCCGATGGCGAGGGCCTGACCAATCCCCCTGGCCATCCCCCTGCCGCGGACTCCGCTTCGCCTAAGGCTCAATGCAATCCCCACGATAACCATGACCAGACTCACAAACGGAAAGGCCACGCGTCCGTAATATTCGGTCAGAAAACGGGCGGCGCTAAACCCGCCCTTGCGCAAGCGATCAGCATAGGCGCGGATATCCATGAGCGTCATTTCTTCAGACCCAACTGAGAGCCACGTGTCGAAATCCTCCGGTATCTGGGACAGCTCAATCGGCTTGGTCTCAAAATCGGTCATGAGCAGGCGCCCGTCAGTCTGCAACTGTCGGTGGTTCCCCGCAATCAGGATCCAGCCTTGCGGCGTGTAGTGCGCCTCCTGCGCTTCCGTAATCCCGTTCAGCTTGAAATCAGGACCAAGGTGATAGAGGCTGATCCCCCTCAACGTGGCGCCCCCAGGGTCCACCACGTCAAAGTTCATGAGCGTCTGGTTTCCGATTTGCATCCAGGGACGATCGGCTTTGAATGTGGGGGGACTGGTCTTCTTTTCGATGAACGCGGTCTTCACATATTCAGCCTGGGTCGTGGCTAGGGGAATGACCACGGCGCTGAACAGAAACAACACCAGCGCCACCCCCAGCGAGAAACACAGAAAAGGCAACGCCATACGATAGAGGCTGACCCCACAGCTTCTCATCGCGGTGATCTCGTGACTCTTGGAGAAGACACCGAGGGTCAGCAGGGTGGCCATCAAGACGGCGAGGGGAGCCATCTGAACGGTGATGTGAGGGGTCATGAATATGAAATACAGCACAATATCAATTGCTTCCGCGTCATATCTGATGAATCGTCTCACCTTTTCAAAGAAATCCACCACGAGATAGACAGTCATCAAACCGGCAAAGCACATCGTGAACACCTTGACGTACTCACGGAGCATGTAACGGAACAGGATCGTCATGTGCGCTAGCGCCGGCTGACGCGGCGAAATGAGATGATCGCGACGGCCAGCAGAAGGCCGTTCGGCAACCAGGCCCCGAGAAAAGGGGGAAGGATCAGCGTCGTCACAGAGAATTCGCAGAGGATGTTCAGCACATAGTAGGCGACCACGATCGCGACCCCTACGGCGAAGCCGCCGACACGACCGGACCGCCTGGACACAATGCCCACCGGCACCCCTAGCAGGCCAAACACGAGCGACGCAGTGGGAAAGGCCAGTTCCTTGTAGTATTCCATCAAGCGTCGCAGAGAGGCCTCGTCCCGCCAATTGGATTTGTTGAGCGCTTCGACCACTGCTTCGCGCGAGGGGCGCTGCTCAACTGAGGCATCGACGCTCTGGTCACGGCTTATCTTCAAATCATAGGTAGAGAAGGACATCTGCTGGTATTGATCGACCTCATGGGGTTGACTGTGAATCGCCCCGTTGAACAGGTGAAGCCACACTTGGTGACTGCCTGGGTCGTTCAACATCAAATAATCGCTGGCAACGATAATCTTGGCCGACTCGGGATTCCGCTCGTCAGAAATGAAAATGCCCCTGGCGGGCCTTCCACCCTGGCCATCCGAAACGTAAATCACCATTTTGGGGACCGGCTC
>JAHWYE010000100.1 GCA_020028195.1 Nitrospirota bacterium | reverse complement strand
GTCGTCAGTTGACTGAGCCTCAGATCCAATTCACCCTCGTAAAATTCGGCCACATCCCGCAGCATCGTCTCGAGCGAACCGGTTTCTTCTCCCACCGCGATCATCTCCAGGGCCAGCCGGGGGAGAATCTTGGGGGCTTCCAGCGACGCGGCCAACGTGCCTCCCTCGCGAATCTGCCCGACGGCAGTGGTTAAACCGGCGGTCAGCAATCGGTTGGACACCGCTCCCCGAGCAGTCTGGAGCGCATCGACCAAGGGAGTTCCCCCACCGAGCACCGTGGCCAAGGTCCGCGTCAATTGAATGGTATGGTGTCTGACCAGCACCTCTCCGAGAATCGGCAGTTTCAGTAGGATTCGGTCCCAGGCCAATCGGCCATGGGGTGTCCTGTACCACACTTGAAAACCGACCCCTGCTCCCGCCACCACGAGTGCCGCTGTGAGCACATGTGTCTGAATCGTCTGGACCAATGTAATGAGCGCTTGGGTTGCCGGGGGCAGAGTCTTTGCCGTCTCTCCATAGACGGCGACGAAGGTCGGCATCACATAGGCCAGCAGAAAGCCGACGACTGCGACCCCCACGATTACCAGGAAGGCCGGATAGGCCAAGGCTTTCGTCATCTTTTGGCGGAGCTCAATCATGAGCTTGAGGTACGCGATGTACCGTTGGAGAACTTCGGGAAGGTTACCGGACTGCTCACCGGCCTTCACAGAGGCAACGTAGAGTTCGGGGAACTGATCGGGATGGCGGGCAAGGGCATCGGACGTGGACGCGCCTCCCCGGATATCCTGGCGCACCACGCGCAAGGTAGCTTGAAAGGCTTGATGCTGGGCCCGCTCGATCAGGAGATCCCACACCCTGAGGATCGGCAGACCAGCCTTGACGAGCGCTAGCAGTTCCTGATTAAAGACCAGGAACTCTTGGTGGGACACCTTGCCCCAACGCTGAAGCAGTCCGCTCGGGGCTGCAAACCACCCCCCTCGGCGCTGGAGCCGGAACACCAGGTACCCTTGACCTTCCAGTCGAGCCCTGGCCATTCCTTCATCATCCCCCTCAATCTGGCCTTCGATCGTGGTCCCATCCGGTCTCGCGACCCTGTACAGAAAGACCGGCATCGTGCCCTACTGCACACCATTCGATTGCCGAACCGACGAGACGGCTGCTCGTCGTGTCCACGGATTCCAATTCGCCGTTAGCCTACCCTGCGTCACCTGAAGCAGGAGGCAGGAACAAGTCCTGACCGGCCAGAATGCGATCTGTCGTCAACTGGTTGAGGATTCGCAGCTCCATGAGATCCACCCGATACCGCCGCGCGAGGCTCCAGAGGGTATCGCCAGGCTTCACGACGATTATTCTGAGGGGTAACGCCGTCGAATCATCCACGGGCTGCGCTGGGTCCGGCGAGGTCGATGATGACCGATTCATTCGCGCCGCTGGTACGGCCCCCCTCCGCAGAGCGTCCTGATGCTCAGCCATGTTAACGGTAGATTCTTGCTGGCGAGCCCTTCCTACAGCACGCGAGCGCACCTGGGGACGAGATGGACTGACCATCTGTTGCTGGAGCTGATCGTGCTGTGCAAGTTGCTGCTGCAGGCGACGCAGTTGTGACCGGAGGTTGCGCCCGCCGTGCGCCACACCCGCTCGTTCGTCCCGGGCTCTGGCCAACTCCTCACGCTGCAACTCGACCACTTGGCGCGCCTCAATGAATCGGCGCTCAGCCTCACGCAGCTTGCCTTCCAATTGAGCCCTCGCAACCAGCGCCGCTCCCAACTCCTGGCGGCGCGTTTCCAACTCGGCGCGCAGGTCTGCAACCGTCCGTTGCGCATCCCTGGTCTGGGTCTTGAGCGCGTCGATAGTCAACTGTAGATCGTCCACCGTCGGCCCAGGATCGAACTCAGCGCATCCCGCCAGGATCAGAGCAGAGAACAGCGCACAGTAGGTCAGATGTTTCATCATACGAACGAACAAGGTCGGTTGGCCCTGCCTGCGCCTGGGAGAATCGTCGTCACCATTGATTGTACGGGACGCCGTTTGTCCCGACCCGGTCCGAGCCGGAAAACACGTCAACGACTCCACCCTCAACGCTGCCCACCGTCGGCTCAGTGATTTCCTGCCACGTGGCCTCAGAGGTTGTGAAGGGATCCACCGGCATCTTCCTAAGATAGCCGGCACTCATCAAGATTTGTAGCGATGAGGGATACTTGCCCTGGTCAGCCCGATGCTGGTCAAGTAGATCCCGCAAAGTAAACAGATCGTGCCGAAGGGCTGTTTCCCGAGCTCTGAGCAAGGCAGCCTGATACGACGGCACCGCAAGCGTAGCCAGGATCCCCACAATCGAGACGACCGTCATGAGCTCGATAATGGTGAAGCCATTCGGCTGCCTGCGCTGCCGCTCACCAGTCGCGATACTTCGTGCCATCCAGCGCGAGTTCCTGGCCCTGAGTCGAAAGATCATAGATATCGCTTCCACACCAACTCTGTGCATCCGGCGGATCACTATAGCAGCGCAGGACCCAGTCGGCCTTGCCGGTCATCGGATTAATGGGAACCTTTCTCAGATATCGCCTGACGGTCGTGCCCCGCGTGACTGCCTCCTGGCCGCCGAGTGTCACTCCGAGTAGAACATCAAGCGACTTGGGATGGCCATAGACCCCGCTGACCTCTTTGCAAGTCAGTTTGTTCTTCACACAGAGCGTGCCGAGCAGGACGTCTCCCTCGCGATTCCACTCGATCTTGAACAGGTCAATCGCCGCTCGGATCACGCGGAGCTGCTGGCGCAGCTCCACCTCCTGCGTTCGCTTCGCCGACACCCTGGTGAGCGGCATGGCGACCGACGCCAGAATCATGAGGATCGCCAGGGTCACCAGCAACTCGAGGAGGGTCACCCCCTCCTCTTTCACCCCGAAGCCACGGGTGTAAACCCGTGGTACGGGGTTCACCGAACCCTCACGATGCCGTGTCCCTCGATCGCCGGCCGGCCATACTTGCCGTGGTCCAGACCCTCCGGTATCTGAATCGCAAGGGGCGACACACCCGGCGCTCTGCCGGCGAAGGTCAGCATGACCAGACCGCCATTTCCTGAAGCCGGTTCTCCCTGTCGGCGCATCGTGAACTGGACGGAGCCCCTGCTGGGATTCGGCGACACCGTCACGGACGCCCGGCCACCCCTCCGCTTCAGGAGTTCCCCCTCCACGACTCGACGGAACTCCAGGACTTGGGGGTCATACTCCACCGTCACCACACCTTCTGTGAGACCTTCGAGACTTTCCGCCACCAGGCCCACTTGAAACTCCTGGCCGATCCCCGTCGCAAGCTCGGATGGCTTCAAGGCCAGCACCGTCCCGTGACCAGCAGTGGCACGAGAGAGAGTTGGCGCACTCTGGCTCCCTGGCAAAGCTCCGCCAGGACGAGGAGGCTGCTGCAACTTGGATTGCCGTCCATTTCCTTCGGAGCCGACCGACTTCTGAGTGGTGCCAGAAAACAGTGGCGTGGTCGCATAGAGGGACTCGGTGCCGGACCAAAAAGTTTGCGCCTCCGGGCTCGGCGGATTCATGGTTTGCACAATATGCGGCGTGATCGTGAGAACCACCTCCGTGGTCTGCCTATCCGTGGTAAAGGTGCTAAACATCCACCCGACGAGGGGGAGATCTCCCAGCCATGGAATGGTCACCCTGGTCTTCCGATCCTCCTCCTGGATCAGGCCGCCCAGCACGATTGTTTCACCGTCCTTGATATTCAGAACCGTTTCGGCAGTCCGGTTGCCGAATCGGAACTGCGTGATCTCCGGAGAGGCCTGCAACACCACCCGGTCCCCAAGACGGATCACGTCAATTTTCAACTTCAAGGAGAGTTCGTTGATTAAATGGATGGTGGGTTCGACTGTCAATTTCACCCCCACATCCCTGAATTCAATCGAGGTCACGGTTGAGGTGGTCGGCACTGCACCGGTCGCGGCTTGGCCTGGCAGGACGTTCGTGGTGGAAAGCAAGATCGGTTGTTTATCCCCGACGTTGATCTCCGCCTTCTTATTATTCATCACGCGAATCTTCGGCGCAGCCAGCGTCTTCGCGTCCGATTCCTGTTTAAAAAAGTCAAGCAGCACGGTCGAGGGGAGTCGAAAGATGTAGCTGTCCGGCCCCAGGTCGGTCAGTTGACGATAGGTAAACTGCTGGGCAGCGGACGTCAGGGCGCCGGTAAATCCGGGCGGCACAACACCAACTCCCGCCTGCTTCGGCCAGTCCAATCCGTACCTCTGGGTCTTCGTCCGGTTGACCTCCAGCACCTCGACGTCGAATAGCACCTCCGACGGTTGACGATCATTGGCCAAAATGATTCGCTCCGCAAGTTGGAGCTTTTCCGGTTGGTCCCGGATCACCACGGCATTAATCTCTTCGTTGGCGTACATGCGTTTGCTGTCCAACATACTTCTCAGTAACGTCACCATCTCCTTGGCTTTGACGTTGGACAGGTAGAAGGTCCGGATCATCAGATCCTGATACTGCTCTTGCTTCTGCTTGGTGTTCGGACTGACCAGGACAGTGTCTGGTCCCACTCGTCGGGAGAAGAGGCTGTTGCTGCTCAAAATGAGGTTCCAGGCTTGATCGAACGGCGTGTCTTGGATCGTGATACTGATCGGGTCGCTCCTCACATCCTTGTCAAAGACCACGTTGAAGCCGGAAGCCTTAGCTAATCCCTCCAGCACCTCTTTGATCCCGGCTTTCTGGAACCGCATCGTAACCGGCTGGCCAAAGGCCCCCTCCCTCTTTGAAGCCTGCTGCTGCTCAGTGAGGGCAGCCACTCCCTCCAGGGCGCGGCTCAAGCTGGGGTCCAGCTCAGCCGCTCTGGTGTAAGCATCAATGGCCTCATCCACTCGGCCGACGTTGTGGAGTTTTTCAGCCTCCCGGACCTGGTCACGAGCCTCTTTAAGGCGCAGCGCCTCGGCCAGGGCCGCATGGTGCTCCACGCGGGCCGGCTCAAGATTCAAGGCGCGCTTGAATGACTCAATGGACTGCTCAATCTGGTGCTCTTTAAGGAGCGCCCGGCCCCGCTCTTCATGCATGGCGGCCGCGCGGGTCCTCGCGAGGGTAAGTTTGGCTTGGAGTGGTTGATTGAAGGGATCTTCCTTGAGTGCTTGCTGGTAGGCCAGCATCGCTTCTTCCCAGTTCCCCTCCTCAACATGTTGATCACCCCGCTTGGTATCCGCAGACATCAGCATGCTGCAGCCAGTCAGCAGGGCAAGTACCAGAAGACTTGGAAGAATGGGTCGAGAATTCATGTTCGCACCCCTTGTTCACCACCTACAAGGCTTACACATAACATGAAGTTCGCGGAAAGCAAAGAGTTTGCCATAAATTCGAAGTGTTGCCGTCGAACCTAAGTGGCCGGCATTGTAACAGATTCAGAAGGAAGATCAATGCATCGGTGGCTGCAAGCGAAAGCACCCTAAGCAGTCAAGCATGCGTCAGGCTGCCGCGGACTTCTAACTACAGGAAAACATGGCGGCGATGGCGATAGTACGGGAACACAGACGGCCGTCACAGTCTCCAGTACTTCGTGGTAGGGGGCAAGGACTTGGGAGATAGGATGCCTTTCACGTCAACCACCACGCCGCGTCCAACGTCATTGAGTGGTTTTACCAGCTCCTGGGTCCCCATCGCGAGGTAGGCCTGGTGCGGCACCGCCACCACGATTCCATCGACCTTCCTGACCTGATCCCACGGTACCAGTGGGATATCATACTCTGCCAGCGCCTCTTCCGGAAGGGCCAAGGGATCATGGACGATCACTTGAAGGCCGTAGTCTTGGAGCTCATGAATGATGTCCGGAACGCGACTGTTGCGCAAGTCGGGGACGTTCTCCTTGAAGGTGATGCCGAGCACTGCAACACGGAGATCCTTGATCGGATGCTCCAGCCTGCTGAGGAGCTTGACGGTCTGCTCAGCGACAAACTTCCCCATCCCATTGTTGATCCGGCGGCCGGCTAGAATGACTTGAGGGTGATACCCCACTGATTCGGCCTTCGTGGTCAAGTAGTAGGGATCTACGCCGATGCAGTGTCCTCCCACGAGACCCGGTGTGAACTTGAGGAAATTCCACTTCGTTCCGGCCGCTTCCAGCACCGCTCTGGTATCGATGTTCAGCCGATTAAAGATGAGCGCCAGTTCGTTCATGAGGGCGATATTCAGATCACGTTGGGTGTTCTCGATCACCTTGGCCGCCTCAGCCACTCTGATACTCGGCGCCTGATGGATACCGGCCTTCACGACTAATGCGTAGGTGCTCGCCACGAGTTCCAGTGTCTTTGCATCCTGAGCAGCAACCACCTTTACCACCCTCTCCAGCGTGTGCTCCTTGTCTCCGGGATTGATTCGCTCCGGCGAATAGCCCAGCTTAAAGTCCACGCCGCACTTCAGGCCGGAGGAACGCTCGAGCAAGGGTTGGCAGACCTCCTCCGTAGCCCCGGGATAGACCGTGGACTCGAAGACAACAATCGTTCCTGGCGAAAGGTTGGCGCCGATCAGTTCGGACGCCCGCCGCAGCGCCGTGAGATCCG
>JAHWYE010000361.1 GCA_020028195.1 Nitrospirota bacterium | reverse complement strand
GCCGGAGAAGGCATCGGTATTGACCGGCTCGTGATGCTTTTTACCAACCAGGCATCCATCCGTGACGTCATCCTGTTTCCCCAGCTCCGTCCGGAGAAATGACGGTGGCTCTCCCCTATGAGATCTTCGTCGGCTTGCGGTACCTTCGCGCCAAACGCCGCCATCGTACCATCTCACTCAATACCTTCGTCTCGGTCGCAGGTATCACCCTGGGGGTGGCCGCCT
This sequence comes from Nitrospirota bacterium, assembly GCA_020028195.1. Lineage (GTDB taxonomy): Bacteria > Nitrospirota > Nitrospiria > Nitrospirales > Nitrospiraceae > NS-7. The sequence continues at coordinate 2,469 of JAHWYE010000361.1, read as the reverse complement.
TGATCGGGACGCTGGGCATCATGACCGGATTCAAGGAGGATCTGCAGGCCAAAATCCTCGGCACCACCTCCCACATCGTCATCCACGAGCGCACCAGGGAGAACATGGCGGACTATGATACGTTGGTGAAACGGGTCGAGGAAGTTCCGCATGTTCTCGCAGCGACCCCCTTTGTGTTTCGTCAGGTCCTCTTGACATCCCAGTCCGCCGTGCAAGGCATCATTCTGCGCGGAATCGATCCCCAGCGGGAACGGCGTGTGACTGACTTGGCCAAGAATGTGAAGGTCGGGAGCCTTGATGATCTGGAGCGAACCGACACGGGAACCCAAGGGCAAAGCCAACCAGGCCAGGGTACCGGCAGTGATCCGGGCATTGTTCCAAGTCCTGGCCATCCTGGGATTATTCTCGGTAAAGAACTGTCCATGCGTCTGGGCACCTTCCTGGGTGACAGCGTGAACGTGGTCTCACCGGTCGGACCGATCAGCGCGATCGGCGCAGTCGCGATGGTGCCGAAGATCCGCACCTTCACCGTTGTGGGAGTCTTCGAGTCCGGGATGTATGAGTATGATTCCTCATTAGCATACATCGCGCTCGGCGAGGCCCAGAAATTCTTTAACATGGGGAATACGGTCAGTGGCATCGAAGTCAAGGTGGATGAGATTTTCATGACCAATGAGATCTCGCGCACCATCGAGCATGTGTTGGGCCTGACCTACTGGGCCCGTGATTGGATGCAGCTCAACCGAAACCTGTTCTCAGCGCTCAAACTGGAAAAAGTCATGATGTTTCTGCTGCTGGTGCTGATCACGATTGTGGCCTCCTTCAACATCGTCAGCACCCTGACCATGATTGTGAGTGAGAAACAGCGCGAGATCGCGATTTTGAAGGCCATGGGCGCCACTCGGAAGGCCATCATGCGCATCTTTATGTTGAACGGCCTGATCATCGGACTCACTGGCACTGTGATCGGCATTCCCTTGGGCTATACTTTTTTGTGGCTGATCCAGACCTACTGGACCTTTGATCCGACCGTCTATTACATCTCGCATGTTCCGGTTCACGTGCAAGCCTTGGACGTCATCCTGGTGTCGTTTTCGGCGGTCCTGATCAGTTTCGCCGCCACTCTCTATCCGTCCTGGCAGGCCGCAAAACTCGATCCGGCAGCGGCGCTGCGCTATGAGTAGACCGACCGGGTCAGGGCTCTCTCAGGGTCCGGCAACCAGGACTGTTAAAGGAACCGCGTGTTGATCAAGATCGTGGACCTCTACAAGTCCTTCCCAATGGGCGGGCGAGAACTGACGGTCCTCAAGGGGATCCATCTGGACATCGCGCGGGGCGAAATACTCGCGATCGTTGGGGCATCCGGAGCAGGGAAAAGCACCTTGCTTCACATTATCGGCACGCTCGACCGACCGACCAGCGGAACCGTGCTCTTCGAGGAGCAGGACCTCTTTCGTCTATCGGACCAGGAGCAGGCGGAATTTCGAAACCGGAGGATCGGGTTTGTCTTCCAGTTTCACCACCTGCTCCCCGAGTTCACCGCGCTCGAGAACGCGTATTTGCCGGCACTCATTCAGAAGCGCCCCGCAGCTCAAGTGCGGGCTGACGCGACCGCGCTCCTCAAAGACGTGGGACTAGGGGACCGCCTAGATCACAAACCGGGGGAATTGTCTGGAGGAGAGCAGCAACGGGTGGCTGTGGCTCGTGCCCTGATGCAGAGACCGGATCTCGTCTTGTCGGATGAGCCGACGGGAAACTTGGATACCCACACAGGAGAAGCCCTGTTTGCGCTGATGCGGGAACTGAATCGGGCTCGCGGCACCACTTTCGTCATCGTCACGCACAACGAGAAACTCTCAGCCCAGGCCGACCGCATCATTCATATGGAAGACGGCCGGATCATCACGGCGTAGAATTCACCTGACCGCTCCGGAATAGTTGCAGGCGTTTCGCTCAAAGCGCAGGTCATCCCGCGTATCACGAGGACCGCTGCACGTACCTGAATACCTTCGCATCGACAAACAGCTCGAATAGATAGGTATCCACCTGCCCAGACTTGACCTTCTCCTCAATGATCTCAAGGGCCTTCGAGGTGGGCACTGCCGCCTTGTAGGGCCGGTCCGAGGCGGTTAGCGCATCATAGATGTCGCAGATGGTCATCATACGGGTCTGCACGGAAATCATCTCACCTGGAATTCGCCTTGGATAGCCGCTTCCGTCCAGCTTTTCATGGTGCCCATAAGCGATCATCGGGATATTTTTGAGGGACTTTGTCCAGGGAATTTTGGACAGGAATTGGTAAGTACGAGTCACGTGGCTTTCGATCTCGCGGCGCTGCTCCAGGGTCAGGCTTCCCTCCGGAATCGAGAGCACCCGTACTTCCTCTGCCGTTAGATAGGGTTTGGAGCCATCAAAAGATTCATAACTCAGTTTGGCAATCTCATATAGCCGCTCGTATCCTTCGTGCGG
>JAHWYE010000360.1 GCA_020028195.1 Nitrospirota bacterium | reverse complement strand
GGTCTTGCGTCGCGTGATGTACATGTTCGGGGCTATCGAGTTCGGAGCAACCTAGCTGCCCTGCTCATCACCCTCCGGTTCGAATCGCATGCCGTTTGCATGAACTCTGACTCTGTCGGCGCTGCGGGACCCTTCCCTTTCCAGGGTCGCTCCAGACGCCACCTGCTCCAGCAAGGATTTGACGCTCTGGTAGATCCCCTCCGCCGTCAGCCCGTATTTCTCTCTCAATAAATCTTGCGGCCCTTGCTCAATGAACCAATCCGGCAACCCGATGAGCTTGGTGGGCACGTCGGTGATCCCCTGGTCGGACAGCGCTTCGAGGACGGCAGATCCGAACCCACCAGTCTTGGCCGCTTCCTCCACTGTGACCAGGCAGCGCACACGCCTGGCGACCGCCCCGATCAGCTCTGCGTCGATCGGCTTGACGAACCGCGCGTTGACGACCGCAGCGGAGATGCCCTCCTGCTCGAGCCGCTCCGCAGCCTTGACCGCCTGCCAGACGGTGACGCCGATCGCGAAGATCGCCACATCGGTCCCGTCTCGCAACATTTCGCCTTTCCCGATCGGCAGCGTGACCGGCTCCGCATCCATCGTGACGCCCAGGCTCGTGCCACGAGGGTACCGCACCGCCGCAGGCCCCTCGTGATCGAGACAAGTCTTGATCATGTGCTGGAGCTCGTTCTCATCCTTCGGCGCCATGACCACCATGTTCGGGACATGACGAAGATAGGCAAAATCGAACGCCCCGTGGTGGGTGGTACCGTCTTCTGCCACAAGCCCGCCTCGATCAATACAGAAAGTGACCGGCAGGTTCTGCGTGGCCACGTCATGGACTACCTGGTCATACGCCCGCTGCAGGAACGTGGCATACATGGCGACCACCGGCTTCATACCCTGGGCCGCCAGACCGCCCGCAAAGGTGACCGCGTGCTGTTCCGCGATGCCCACGTCATACAGCCGGTCCGGGAATTCCCTCTCAAATGGAGTGAGGCCAGTCCCTTCGCACATGGCAGCCGTGATCGCGACGATCCGCCGGTCCTGCCTAGCCAATTTGGTGAGCGTATTGACCGCGAACGCGGTGTAGGAGGGGCGCGGCGACTTCTTCGCCGGTTCACCGGTCTCGCGCACAAAGGCCGGACAGGCGTGAAACCAGACGGGATTCTTCACGGCGGGCTCGTAGCCAAGCCCTTTCTTCGTGATCACGTGGAGCAGCACCGGGCCTTTCAGCCTGAGGACATTTTCCAGTGTGGGTAGCAGGTGGTTGAAATTGTGGCCATCGATCGGCCCGACATATTGAAACCCGAGTTCCTCAAACAGCAACCCCGGCAGGATGATGCCCTTGGCCAATTCCTCGGCCCTGCGGGCGATCTTCTGCACATCCCGCCCGATGCGGGGGATCGAACGCAGAAGATATCCGGTTTCCTCTCTGACACGGGAGTAAAACTCACCGGTGAAGGTCCTGTTCAGGTAGGCTGAGATGGCCCCGACATTCTTCGAAATCGACATCTGGTTATCGTTCAGGATCACCAGAAAGTCCTTGCCCAGACCCCCCGCGTGGTGCAACCCCTCGAGCGTCATGCCCGCGGTCATCGCGCCATCTCCCACCACGCATACGACTTTATGCTTTTGACCGAGCTGATCGCGCGCCTCCACCATCCCGAACGCCGCGGAGACCCCGGTGCCGGCGTGGCCGGCGTTAAACGTGTCGTAGACGCTCTCCTCTCGCTTGCAGAAGCCGCTCAATCCACCATACTGCCGAAGCGTGTGGAACTGTTCACGGCGTCCGGTCAGCAGCTTGTGTGCATAGGCTTGGTTGCTGGTATCCCAGACGATCTTATCCTTCGGCGTATCGAGGAGATAGTGCAAGGCGACCGTGAGTTCGATGACCCCAAGATTGGAGGCCAGATGCCCCCCCACGCTGGAGACGGTCGAGATGATCTGCTCACGGATCTCCTGGCACAACTCCGGGAACTGCTCCGCGGCCATCCGTTTCAGATCCGAGGGGCCGTGAATAGTCTTCAGTAATGACATACCGGTCTTTCTCCTCTTTCTGTCAGGGTAAAGCGTCCGCCTCTGGTGTCAGAAAGCCATGGCGTGAGGCTGGCGAGGTACTGAGACCCTGCTGGGCTATTGAGATAACCGGCACGAAGTTTCTCATAGTTTCCCAGTGATGTCAAGCGCTTCTGCGTACACGGTTCGGCAAGTTGTGCCCGGCCTAGAGCACGCCGGTTCGGTCACCAAACATTCCCAGGAACAGCAACTGGATGGGCTGAGAGTTCCGGACGGGAAAGGGATCAAATCCTTCCGGGTCGGCCGCTGCCACGCGACCGACCAACACGAAGATGAGGGCGGCTGCCAGAGCCGGTCCGGCAGTGTGGTTGAGGTGACCGAGTCTCGCCGGTCCATTGTCAGAAAGGAAAATCAAGCCCGGCAAACACCGCGCCACCCTCTTTACTGTAGCCGTAATCCACCCGGCCGACCACACTCGGCCGCACAATCCCGCGGAACCCGATCCCCGGGGTGACCAGGAAATTGCTCAATGGTCGGTTCGTGATGCTGCTGAAGACCTTTCCCATGTCCACAAAAGGCGCCACTTCGAACTCCGCCGCCACGTTGAAGATTCGGGTACGGAGCACGTGAATACGTTGCTCGATATTCAGCGCCACCAAGTTATCGTCGATAAAGCGGTCCACTCC
>JAHWYE010000359.1 GCA_020028195.1 Nitrospirota bacterium | reverse complement strand
TGATTTTCGCTTGCCGCCCGTAGTCCAACAACTGCAGTGTGGACTGGGTATCGACCTGGAAAATATCCTTGGCGTGCTCCGGGAACCTCCTGAAATGGCGCGATTGGGCCAAGTGGATGATCGCATCCATAGAGGCGGGTAGACGACCGGCGTCGAACGTGTCAGCCAAGTCCAGCTCAATCGCATGGACCTGTGGATGAACAGGCAGCAGGCCGGCTTTCCTGGTGGGGCAGTAAAGGACATGATCGGACAGGAGCCGCTTGACCAGGCAACTCCCGATGAACCCTGTCGCCCCTGTCACCAGGATGTTCATCGCGCCGCCTCCATGACGGTGGCGCCTCTCTGAAGTTGACGATACAGCCTATCCATCCGCTCCCCCACATGTTCCAGTGAGAAGACCTGCTCGACATACCGACGGCCTCGGACTCCAAGATCGTAGCGGAGTTGCGGATTATCAATAAGCGTGATCAGCGCTTGCTTGAGACAGTCCGGATTGGCGCTCACGATTGGACACTCGACTCCTTTCGGCAAGTACTCCTCCGGCTTGCGAATGTAGGCGATGACCGGCTTGCCCAACGCCATCGCCTCTATGGCAAAGTTGCCGTGCCAGCCAATCAAAAACTGATCGGCCACAATGTCGGCCTGCTTGTAATGCTCCATCGCCTCGTCGTTCCTGAGTCCTTGGATAAGAACCAACTCGACCGCATAGCCCTCCTTCTGAAGCTGTGCCACGCACTCAACCAAATATCTGGTTCCCTTAAACTGGGCGTGATTGGGCGCATGCACAACCTTGACCGGCGAACTGGCCAGGGAGACCCCGACAAACGGCCATTTCTTGAGATCAATTGCCCAGTAAAACACGTCGTTACGGCTGCCAGGGGTGTACTCGATCATGTCCCCCATCGATAAGGTGAGGTCGGCATAGCGCCGCACATGCGCTAGGTTCCGCGCGGCCTTGCGTTCGTCGCAGATACAGGCCACCAGCCGCTGGGTGCAGTCCGTGCAACAATTATAGGTCCCAAGAGCACGCGTCACCCGCTCCACGCGAATATCTGCCCCATAGGCGGACACGATGACCTTTTTCCCCAGCAACTTAAGGAGCGGCATTTCGAGCCGCTTCCCGATGGTTCGATTCAGAAAGCCGCTGTCAAAATAGAACTGAAAGATGTCATAGCGAAGGACGGCCCACAGAAAGACCGCCCAGGGGATGAGCAACGCCAGCGGCTTGACCCGCCACCACCGCTCTAGGTTGTAAGTAAAATCGTCCGTAACGTAGTACGGCCGGTAGACCAGCGTATCGCTTTGGTATCCATAGAGGCGGTCCGCGGCCGCGTTGGTACTAATGTTGATGATGGGCGTCGGGCCCCAGATGATCTTCGGCCTCGCCGGTTGTCCCGCGATCTTGCGGCTGACGCCAAGCCAGGGGAGGCACACACCCAGCACGAGGAGAAGGAAGAGTGGCATCACCACACACTCACCGGCTGTCTTGATCCCCTGTTTCATCCTTCGTATCATCGCTGAAGCAGCTCACGATAAATCCCAATCTGCCGGTCCGCCACGAGCTCCCACCCGTGATGCTTCACAACCCACTCTCGGGAGGATTGACCAATGGTGGACCGCAGCCCCGAGTCACTGATTAACCGCATCAACCCTTCGAAGATCTCAGCTTCGGTTTTGGCCGTGATGATCGGCGGCATCTCCGCGTAGCACCAGTCATGCACCTCGCGAGCAAAATGCAGCATGACTGGCTTCCCGCAAGCCATCGCCTCCGGCGTCACCGTGCCAAACGTGCCGATCGTGAACTGATCCAACACCACATCAGCGGCATTGTAGAAGTCGATCAGCTTCATCTTGTTCAGCGGCGGAGTCCAGACCACACGTGCACCGACGCCGAGGGTTTCGATCAGACGCTTCGACTGGTCTACCTCTTGCCCCCACTCGCTCAGAATCAGAATCGGTTTTTGAGGGACGGACTCCAGAAGACGCGCAAAGGCTTTGAGCAAAAGGTCGTTCCCTTTCAGAGCCCAGTTGTGTCGTGACGGGGCAAAAAGCATCAGATCGGTTTGATACTGATTCACCAATCTGTCTCGCAAGGAGGTCCGAACCGGACGGTACTTGGTCTCATCCACCGGGTGAGGGATGAACTGGAAGTTTTTAAGTCCCAGCCGCTGCGCGGACGCGATCACATCCGGATTTGTGATGAGGACCCGTGCGGCCTTCCGGTAGGCCATCGTCAACAAGCGGCCGCGCGCGCTGTCCTCAAACGGAATCTCCCGCATTGTCCCGTGCTCGAAGGCTACATAAGGCCGCTCCGGCGTGAACATCCAGGCATGGATCGGTTCCGTGGCATAGGCTTGGATCAGGTCGTACCCTTCGAACCACTTCGTGAACAAGGTCCGCGAGGGATACACCCGTAGCACATCCATGAAGCGCGGCTGTGGTAGGCTTCCGGTCCTCCGGCACTCCAAGTATTTGGGAAACACCTGAATCCATCGCATCGGATCGCGGAGCAGTCGCATAAGTCGGGTCTGGCCTCTGAACCAGTACTTCCCGCCGGGCGGCCCCGCGAGCCGCTCCTGGATGAACCACGTCGGCCGCTGGAAGCCGTTCAGTTGGCAGTCCTGCCACCGGGGCGCAAACTCATCCGGCTGCTCCTGAAACTCGGCATCCTCCCATTCTGGCTGCGCCATCACATGCG
>JAHWYE010000099.1 GCA_020028195.1 Nitrospirota bacterium | reverse complement strand
GTGGATTTCGGCACCTATCCCTACGTCACGTCCTCCAGCGCTGCCGCTGGGGGAGCCTGTACCGGAACCGGCGTTGGACCCACCAAGATCGGTGCGGTGTTGGGGGTTGCGAAAGCCTATACCACGAGGGTCGGCAGCGGGCCCTTCCCGACTGAGTTGACGGATGCGATCGGCGGGGGATTGCAGGAACGGGGCAGGGAATTTGGCGCGACCACCGGTCGGCCTCGACGCTGCGGGTGGTTCGACGCCTTGCTCGTGCGCTATGCGAGGCGAATCAATGGACTGACATCCCTGGCCGTGACCAAACTGGATGTCTTGGACGGCTGCAAGGAGCTGAAGATCTGCACTGCCTACCGTCATAGAGGCAAGCTCTTCCGGGAGATGCCGTCGGACATCCAGGTGCTGACGGAATGCGAACCGGTCTATGAAGTGCTGCCAGGCTGGGCCACTGCCACCACCGGAATCGTGTCCTACAAGGCGCTGCCTGTCCAGGCCAAGCGGTATCTGAAGCGGATCGAAGAGTTAGCTGACTGTCGCATCGACATCATTTCCACTGGCTCCAAACGTGGCGAGACGATCATGCTCAGGAACCCGATGGCGTCGGCTCGCCACGCGCTAAAAAGGAAATAGTCATTGGTCATTGGCCAATGGTATGATTGAGCAGTTATCAAAGCTGTTCTCTCGTTTTTACGAATGCCTAATGACGATTGACGAATGACCATCATCTCGGTGAGCCGCTAGCTCAGACGGTAGAGCATCGCCCTTTTAAGGCGAGGGCCCTGGGTTCGAGTCCCAGGCGGCTCACCACCGTTCGTGAACATGCGTGAGAGCAGCCGGACTCTAAAGTTGTTTCAGACAGAAGCGTTGCGTCCCCATCGTCTAGTCTGGCCTAGGACGCCGGCCTTTCAAGCCGGCAACACGGGTTCGAATCCCGTTGGGGACACCATCATTATAGAGCGTCGCGAGTCTTTCCGATTGCGGCTAGGCGGCGGTGCAGTTGTGAGGATGAGGGTTTACTCGGGCATGGAGTTGTGTCACGATCGTTTTATCATGTGAGGCCTACCAGATTGGTGGCTATTGAGAGTGGGAGGCCGTGATGAGAAAAGTGCGGGCAATAGGTTTAATTGGAGCGTTGATCCTGATCGGTGGGCTGACCATGGCTGCCGAGGAGCCGCAGGATAAACAAGATATGAAGGATACGGTTCCGTTCCCCCCGGCCGTTCCAATGGGTAAAGACAGCGCGCCGATGATCCCGATCTCCGATGGGTGCTTCACCATGGGGACGAACAATATTGGACAGGAGCAGAGCCAGGGGTTCCCGAACGAAGGCCCCGAGCATGTGGTCTGCCTGAAGGCCTACTACATGGATCAGCTCGAAGTCACGATTGAGCGCTACGGAAAGTTTATGGAGGCCGCAAAGCACAGTCCGCCTCCGCTCTGGGATGAGGACGCAGTCACCTCTGCCGGAGATAGGCCTGTGGTTGGCGTGACGTGGCAAGACGCCGACGCCTATTGTAAATGGGCCGGCAAACGTTTGCCTACCGAAGCGGAATGGGAGAAAGCGGCTCGTGGGACAGATGGACGACGGTATCCATGGGGGTACATGACGCCCTATCCCGACCTCGCCAACTATAACCGAGGTGCTTGGGTCAGCTATCCGGTTACCTTGGCTCCGGTGACCTACGGAATTGAGGGGATGAGTATTCGACACGGGACGAAACAAGGGGGACGCAGTCCCTACGGTGTGTATAATACGGCTGGAAATGCCTCGGAGTGGGTGGCTGATTGGTACGGCCGTGACTACTACTCGAAAAGTTCCAAAGACAATCCGACCGGGCCGCCAAGTGGCGAAAGGAAAGTGTTCCGGGGAGGGAGCTGGAACGATCCTCCGCGCAACCTCCGTGTAACGGGCAGATCCTCTGCCGATCCAACTTTCCAGGACCAAAGCATGGGCTTTCGCTGTGCCATGGATGCCCCCAAACAAGCGCAGCAGACGGTGGGTAGATAGCTGTGAATCAGCCGGTGCTGAGAGGCGGCGACCCAGCGCCTGATTTTTCCCTGCCTGGCGTGGATGGGAAGACCTACCAGTTACAAAGCTTTGTAGAGAAGCCAGCGCTCGTGGTTCTGTTCTCGTGCAACCATTGCCCCTATGTACAGGCCTATGAAGACCGCTTGATCGAGATCCAACGGGAGTATAAGGACCGGGGAGTGCAACTCATGGCCATCAACTCGAACGATGACATGAACTACCCGGAGGACAGCTTCGAGAATATGGTGAAGCGAGCCAAGGCCAAAGGCTACAACTTTCCCTATCTGAGGGACGCCTCCCAGCAGGTCGCACTGGCCTATGGCGCCACGCATACCCCGCACCTGTTCGTCTTTGACCACCATCGCCGATTGCGTTATACGGGGAAGATCGACGACAACTGGCAACATCCCGACTCGGTGAAGCGCCGGTATCTTCGAGAGGCATTGGAGGCTATTCTCCGAGACGGCGAACCGGCGGAACCCACGACGCATGCGATTGGCTGCACTATCAAATGGGCGCATTGAGAGCTCTTCCCGGGCTCGTCGCACGTTTCCGCATCAATTGACCCCTCCACCCCCCTCTGCTATGGAGCTACCCCCTCGCGCCCTCGCAGCGAGCGCGCGATACCAGCGGCTGATTCTCCACTGATTAAGGAAGCTGGGAGGCACGTGCAACCGGGTTTTGTCACTCCAGACAACATCGCGATGCTCACAGACCTGTATGAGCTGACGATGGCCGCCAGCTACCACGAGCATCGTCCTGATGACCGAGCCACCTTTGATCTGTTCGTCCGGAAACTCCCGCCCCATCGCTCCTATTTGGTCTTCGCCGGTCTGGAGCAGGCGATGTTCTACTTGATGCATCTGTCATTCAGCCCGGACGCAATCCGGTACCTGCGTGCGATGCGGCTTTTTCCCTCTTCCTTCCTGTCGTATCTGAAGACCGTTCGGTTCCGCGGCGATATAGATGCCATGCCGGAAGGGACCGTGTTCTTCCCTCATGAACCGGTGCTGCGCGTGACAGGCAATATCATCGAGGCCCAGATTGTCGAGACCCTTCTGCTCAATACCATCAACCTGCAAAGTTTGATTGCCACGAAGGCCTCACGGGTGGTGGACGCCGCGGCGGGGCGCTCAGTGGTGGAATTCGGACTGCGTCGCGCGCAGGGAACGGATGCCGGCCTCAAAGGTGCGCGCGCAGCCTATCTGGCTGGTTGCGCAGGAACGTCCAACGTGCTGGCAGGGCAGCTCTTCGGGATCCCCATATTCGGCACGATGGCCCATTCCTTTGTGCAATCATTCCCGTCCGAGCTGGAGGCGTTTCGCGCCTTTGCCAAGACCTTTCCCTCGGGCACTACGCTGTTGATTGATACCTATGATGACGTGGATGGTGCCCAACACGCGGCGATCGTGGCGCGAGAACTCGCTCGTCATGGGCATCGTCTGGGCGGAGTCCGACTGGACAGCGGGGATCTCATCGCTGTCAGCCGGTTGGTGCGTCGCATCCTCGATGCCCAGAAGTTGCGCGATGTCACCATCCTTGCCAGCGGCAATCTCACGGAATACCGAATTCAGGAGATCGTACGACGCCGTGCCCCCATTGATGCATTCGGGGTTGGAACCGAGCTGAGCGTCTCGGCGGATGCGCCAAGCCTCGACATCGTGTACAAATTGAGCGAGGTTGTCTGTGGAGGAACCAGCATGCCAACGCTCAAGCTGAGCGCAGGCAAGCAGACCTATCCGGGACGCAAGCAGGTCTACCGTTTAGAACGGGGCCAGCAGTTTGTCGGAGATATCCTGGCGCTAAACCATGAACCGGTTGCAGGGCATCCTCTCCTGAAACCAGTCATGAGGAAAGGTCGGTTGGTGGGTCCCCTTCCCTCTCTCTCGTCCATCCGGCGGCATGCGGCGGCAGAGCGGATGCGGCTTCCGTTCAAGCTGCGCAGACTAGACGAGGCATCTCTCTATCCCGTCCTCATCAGCCCTGGGCTCCGACGCACGGCTCGGGAGTGTCGGCGGAGGCTGCTGACCGGGGTCGGTGAGCCGGTCGAGCCATGAAGCCAAACCGACTCCGGGATCCCAGGCGTTGCCTCAACGAGCAAATCTGGACTGTCCTCATTGTGCTTGCGGTCATTGCAAGTGAGACTTATCTACACCGAACAAGACTGAGGGGCAAGTTGGAGGGAATATTCCGGTTAGGCTCTCTAAGGATAGTTAGACTTTGCGAACCGAACTGCCTGATGGCGTCCCGTGTTTAATCTGAAAGGATGTTCCTTTGTCCTTATCGTCTCGTTCCAAGAGCTTCGAGATCGCTTCCTCTCCTTTTAAGCCTGCCAGTTTGATCTTCAAACGCAGGTTGTTGGCGCTGTCCGCGTTGATCAGCGCCTGCTCGAGGCTGATCTTTCCGTCCTTGTAGAACAGAAACAGGACATGATCAAAAGTTTGGCAGCCTTCCTGAACTCCCTGCTCCATGGCTTCCTTGAGAACATCGATCTCAGCTTTCTTGATGAGATCTCTGATGCGTGGGGTATCCATCATGATTTCCAACGCAGGGACTCGTCTGCCATCCAATGAGGGCACCAAACGTTGGGAGATGATGGCCCGCAAATTCAGAGAGAGCTGAAGATAAATCTGGGCATGGCGCTCCATGGGGAAAAAGTTCATGATTCGCTCGATTGCTTGATTGGCGTTGTTGGAGTGCAGGGTTCCCAGGCAGAGGTGGCCGGTTTCAGCAAAGGTGATCGCCGCCTCCATGGTTTCTGTGTCACGGACCTCGCCGATGAGGATCACGTCCGGGGCTTGTCGCAAAGTATTCTTCAGCGCCGCCTGAAATGAGTGGGTGTCGAACCCAACCTCCCGCTGGGTGATAATTGATTTCTTATGCTGGTGGACAAACTCGATGGGATCCTCCACCGTCACGATGTGCCCAGGTTGGATCGAGTTCCGATGATCGATCATCGCCGCCAGGGTAGTGGACTTGCCGCATCCCGTGGCTCCCACCACAAGGACCAGCCCGCGCTTACTCATCGAAATATCCTTGATGATGGGCGGAAGGCCCAGCTCTTCAATGGGCACGATCTCCACTTTGATCAGGCGGAAGACGATCCCAACATTGCCTCTCTGGCGGAACAGATTGACGCGGAAACGGCCCAAGTCCGGATAGTACAGGGCCAGGTTCATTTCCATTTTTTCTTCGAACTCTGCCCTTTGCCGTTCCCGCATGAGTCCGTGGGCCACAGCCTCGAGTTGCTCGTTCGTGAAGGGGGCCTCCGCGAGGGATTGCGTGACCCCATGGATGCGGTAAGTCGGAGGACGCTCTACCGTCAGGTAGAGATCGGATGCCTCCCGTTCCACCATCACCTTCAGTAAACTCCGAACGTCCATAGATGGTCCTCCGAAGGAAAAACGCTTGATGAAGCTCAGGCCGCGCCGCTGGCCGGCATCCCGAAGAGATTCGGTGTCATGCTCCTGGACTGGGCCTCCGCCTTCGTGACGAGTCCGCGCGTCACCAGATCAACCAACGCCATGTCCATGGTCTGCATCCCGTCCTTTTGACTGACCTGCATGACCCCCGGGATCTGGTGGAGTTTAGCCTCGCGGATGAGGTTCCGCACCGCCGTGGTGCCGACCATGAGCTCCAAAGCCGCCACCCGGCCTCCTGACTTTTTCTTCAGCAGGGTCTGCGTGAGGACCGCTTCGAGGCTCTCAGCAAGCTGAGCGCGGACCTGGGCCTGCTGGTTGGGAGGAAATGCATCAATGATACGATCAACGGTCTTCGGAGCGCTGGAGGTATGCAGCGTTGCGAGGACGAGGTGCCCGGTCTCGGCCGCCGTCAAGGCAAGCTGGATAGTCTCCAGATCTCGCATTTCACCGACCAGTATAATGTCTGGGTCTTCGCGCAAGGCCGACTTTAACGCATTGGCGAAGGAGTGGGTATGGGTGCCTAACTCTCGCTGGTTGACCAGGCATTTCTTGGATTTGTGCACGAACTCAATCGGGTCCTCGATGGTGACCACGTGGCCTTCGAACGTATTGTTCAGGTAATCAATCATGGCGGCCTGTGTCGTGGACTTTCCGGAGCCAGTTGGCCCGGTCACGAGAATCAGCCCCTTTTCCTTATCGCAGAGCTGTCTCAGAATCGGCGGCATGCCCAATTGCTCGAGCGGAACGATCTTGGTCGGGATGCTGCGGAAGACCGCGCCAGTTCCGCGGGCTTGCAGGAAGACGTTCACGCGGAAACGGGCGATGTCACCCATCTCAAAGGAAAAGTCGCATTCGTGTGTCTCCTCAAAGACCTTGCGATGATGGTCGCTCATCATGTCGTAGATGAGGGTATGGACCGCTTCCTTGTTCAAAGCGGCATGGTCCAACTTCTTCAAGTCTCCATGAATGCGCACCATGGGCGGTTCGCCGGCGCTCAGATGGCAATCCGACGCTCCCTCCTTGACGGCAAACGTCAGAAGTTGCGTAATATCCATCTATCCCCTCCTCGCTGGCACGGCGGGCCGGAGACTGTCGGGCAAGTTGTTGGATTCTTGTCATGACATC
>JAHWYE010000098.1 GCA_020028195.1 Nitrospirota bacterium | reverse complement strand
GCATAGGGCTGGACGTAATGTCGCTTCACGACCCCACTCCCCAAGAGGGTGAACGAGGGCATGCCGAGCCCGCTGGCGAAGAAATTCTCCACGACCGCGAACTTGGGAAAGGGATAGGGACCCAACAATTTGGTATAGGCGTCTAAATACTGGACCGAGGCGTCCAGGTATTCATCGGCGAGGTGCGCATCATCCGGGAACAGGTAGGTGGCGACCTGGACCGTCCTTCCGCCTTGATCGTGCCAGTCTCGTTGTTTGGTGACAAAACGGTTCGCAACCAGCGTGAGGGCCTCGGTCTCGGCCGCGACCTCCCAGTCGGCCGTCACGGTCCGGTCACTGGCGGCCAGGTTATTTCGCTTCCCGTGGGTCACTGCCTCCCAGCCAGCAGGAGTCGTCACATGGACTCGAAAAGTCGGCAGCGATCCGGGCAGATCCGGATACCAGTGGGTTTCTCCACTCAGATACACACCCTCGCTGCCGATGTGCCCCGCGGTCTCGCTCGGGGTAACAAATCGGAGGTGGCGAGCCTCCCTGGGTGGATCGTGGATCGCGCCCTCATAGTTCCACTCCAGCATGACGACCTGCTCGCGCGTGACCGGGCTGGGCAATTGGACCACCACCCACTGGACACCGTCGTCCTTCCCCTGTCCCCCGCCCTTATCCGTCGTATACGAAAGACGATGTCGCTCCCGCTTTTCCATCACATGAATCGAGTTCACCTGCAACATAGCGTTCAGAGAGAGCGAGACTTGTTGGAGGGTTGGAGTCAGAACCTTGAAAGTCACCCGATCGGTCGCGAGAAGGCGGTGCTGGGCAGGGATCAGTTCGACCGAGAGATCGTGGGTTAGGAGCTCGATCTGTCCCGCATCAGAGAGTCCGACCCGTTCAGCGCCAGCGAAGGCCTCGCGGAAGACGGCAACAGGGAGCCCCAGCTTAGGAACAGGATCAGTGAGAATCAGGACCGAAAGGAGGATGGAACGGAGCAACTTCACCGTCTATTGTATCGCGACGGTCCTGGACACTCAAGATCACATCGGATGCGTCGTCAACATTCCGCAAGGACCAGCCCAAGTTGAACGACCATTAAAAGCCGATCGAGATCAATTGGTTTGCTGACAACCTCTTGCAACCCGAGATTCCAGGCTTCCTGCAGCAACTCCTCGCTCTGAGCGCCGGTCAGCGCCACGACGCTCCCCGCAAATTCCTGCGCCCGCAGCTCGCGCAGCACCTCCACCCCGTTCATGCCCGGCATGAGGATATCCAGGAGGATCATCTGCGGCGACTCTTGCCGAACCAAAGCCAGTGCCTCCCGCCCACTCTTGGCCGCTCGGACCCGATAGCCTCGTAAGGTCAAGAACTGAACCAACAGCTCCAGGATTAGCGGCTCGTCATCCACCACCAGAATGGAGTCTCCGGTCTGAGCCAAGGACACAGATCCCTGTGCCGGAACCGCAACCGATTGAGCCGGGACTGGCTGCTGCGCCACGCGATCCACAGCCCCCACTAAGACGTTCAGCGAGAGCCCCTTTCGCAGGAAATCGGTGACCCTGAGCTCCCGCGCCTGATTCTCTTGGACGTCCGTCACCCCTCCCGCCAGAATCATCACGGCTGCGACGGGATCGATCGCTCTGATCTCCCTGAGCACCGCGATCCCATCCATTTCCGGCATTCGGAGGTCTAACAGCGTGACGCGTGGACGATGCTGCCGAAAGAGGTCTAGCGCTTCCCGACCGCTGGTCGCCGTCAGCACATGATAACCCTGACGGGTGAAGACCGCGGCCAGCATATCGCAGGTCATCCGATCGTCATCTACTACGAGGATCGCAATCATGCCTCTCCCCTCTAGAGACGCCCCATTAGATGCGCATCATGTGGTAACCGTGGAACTTCGTACTGCATCATAGCACAGGACCGTGGATCTGAGAAGAAAAGAGCGCCTCAACGAACTCCCGGGCTCGGAAGTCTTGGAGATCCTCGGCTGCCTCGCCGACACCGATCAGGCGAACCGGGATCTTCAGTTCTTCTGCGATCGCCACGACGATGCCGCCCCGTGCTGTCCCGTCCAGCTTGGTCAAGGCTATACCGGTCACGCCCACCGCCTCGTTGAACTGCCTGGCTTGGGATAAGGCGTTCTGCCCCACGGTCGCGTCGAGCGTCAGTAGCACCTCATGCGGCGCCCCCGGCAGTTCCCGGGCCAGCACCCGCTTGATCTTTCGCAACTCGTCCATCAGATTCACCTTCGTGTGGAGGCGACCGGCTGTGTCAATCAGGACGACGTCGGCCCCCCTCGTCCGGGCGGCGGCCAGTCCGTCGAAGACTACCGCCGCAGGGTCCCCGCCTTGTTGGTGGCGAATCAGCGGAACCTCGATGCGGCGGGCCCAGACCTCAAGCTGTTCGATCGCCGCGGCGCGAAACGTGTCCGCAGCCACCAGCAAAGGCGCCTTCCCACCATGCCGGAGCCGCTGCGCGAGCTTGGCCACCGTGGTGGTCTTCCCGACACCGTTGACTCCGACCGCCAAAATGACGTACGGCCGCGGTCCGCTACTAACGAGACGGTCAATCGACTCCCCTTCGCACGAACGCAGGGTTTCCAGGATCGTCTCTTGCACAAGGCTGAGCAGCCGCTGGGCTGCAATTGGCGCCGCCGGATCAACGCTGTGAGCTTGCGTCCGCAGACGATCCATCAGCCGTCCTACTGTGCGCACTCCCAGGTCGGCCGCGATCAACGCCGCCTCCAGCTCGTCCAGCACCTTCGGGTCCGGCCCACGACCGATCAGGCGATCCAGCGAAGTTCGAACCGCGTCACGGGTCTTGGTTAACCCCTGGCTGAGTCGCTGCACCCATCCCATACTTGTCTAGCTTCAGGTAAATGGCTCGCCGCGGATTGCTCTGAGCCGTGAGCTACTCGCGAGATGCGATCAGCTTCGGTAAAGGTTTTAATGATTTCAGGATCGCTCGCTCTTTGCAGCGCATCCGGATGGCCTCGCGCACTCCCCGTTCGTGATCGTACCCACAGAGGTGCAGCGTGCCATGGATCAACAGCATGCCCACTTCGTGATCCAACGAATGTCCGCGGGCCTCGGCCTGACGAGCCGCCGTGTGAAGAGAGATCACCACATCGCCGAGGATTGAGGAGGCAGGCCCGACAACGTTCCGCATGGGAAAAGCCAACACGTCGGTGGGGCAATCACGACCTCGGTACTGGCGGTTCAATCGCCGAATCCGGCGATCTCCGACTAGATCCAAGCTCAGTTCTGCTTCCGGCGCACCGGCCGCCGCCAGAATTTTCTGGGCAAGCGTTTGAATCCTGGGCAGGAGAATAATCTTGCGACGGAGCCGGCTCCGCACCAGCACCGGCATCAATGAGGTTGGCCCCCACGGCCTGTCGCGTCGTGCTCAGCGGGCCGCGATTTGGGTACCCTGGGGCGGCCTCTTCCAGCCGACGGGCGAACAGGTCTTACGGCTTTGGATCCGTCTCGCCGGACAGCGCCATGGCGATCGTAGGCCTTGATAATCTCCTGAACCAATCGATGGCGCACCACGTCCTGCTCGTCGAAATAGATGAACTGGATGCCGGGAATCTCCCGGAGAATGTCCCGTACCTCGATCAGGCCAGACACTCGGTCCTGAGGCAAGTCCACTTGAGTGATATCGCCGGTGACCACCGCTTTGGAGTTGAATCCCAGCCGAGTCAGAAACATCTTCATCTGCTCGGCGGTCGCATTCTGCGCTTCATCCAGAATGACGAACGAATCATTGAGCGTCCGGCCTCGCATGAACGCCAAGGGCGCGATCTCGATCTCGCCCCGCTCCACCAAACGGTTTGCCCGCTCCACATCCATCATATCGTAGAGCGCGTCATAGAGAGGTCTGAGGTAGGGGTTCACTTTGGCGTACATGTCGCCGGGCAGGAATCCGAGCTTCTCCCCCGCCTCGACAGCCGGACGAGCCAGGATGATGCGGCTGACCTCTTTCCGGGTCAAGGCGGCAACCGCCATGGCCATCGCCAGATAGGTTTTGCCGGTCCCAGCCGGCCCAATACCGATCACGAGATCGAACTTCTGGATCGCTTCGATGTAGGCTTTTTGAGTGGCCGATTTGGGGACGACCAACCGCTTCTTCGTGGCGATTGGAATGGTGCTCAGGAGGAGATCCTTGAGGGGGGCGTCTTGATTTCCCCGTGAGGCCTTCAGCGCCAGGGTCACATCCTCGGCCCTGAGGTCATAACCCTCGACGGTCAAAGCCGCCAGTTCGGTGAGAAGCCGTTCCGCTCGTCGGACAGCGTCAGGCGAGCCCTCGATCGCTACCTCGTCGCCTCGCGCTGACATCCGCACCCCTAGATCATCCTCAATCAGCTTGAGGTGCAGATCGTGATGACCGAAGAGGCCGGCGGTATTAGTTCCCTCTCGAAGCTTGATCTTACGCACGCCCGGTCTGTACGTATCCCTCCCAGTTGAATGGCAAACGCATTCTAGCAGACCCCTGGAACGAGAACAAGACTCAGTGAGCTAAGAATTGTTCCTCGTCGGAGGCGAGACCCTGGTGGGGATCGGACGCTTCTTGCCTCGCTTAGGAAGACGCAGGGGTAGCCAGTGAGAGATCAAATTCCTGAAAGGCGTGACCTTTCCGATCATCCTCCACAGCGACCTTCACCCGGTGGGTCCCCTTGGTCTCAGCTGTGACCCGCCACTCGATTCGGCCGGTGACCTTGTCGATCGTCATCCCGGCTGGCGCAGTCTGGAGCGTATAGGTCAGCGGGTCTCCTTCGGGATCGGTTGCCGTGACGGCATACTCATACCGTCCCTGACTGACGGTTGAGGGAGGAGTCGAAGTGATCTTCGGTGGGCTGTTCCCGATCGTGATCTCTTCAGCGAACCGAGCTTTGCCCGGCCCGGCGAAATCATGAGGCGTCACCTGTACCACGATTCTATCGCCTCGAGAAAACCCGGTTGTGTCCAGCGCGCTCTCCTCGCCTTCCGAGAGTGGAGCATTATTTCGCCACCATTTGAAGGTGTACCGGATGTCGTCGCGGTCGGCATCGCTGCCCTCTACCTTCACATGTACCCGATCGCCAAGCCGCACTTCGGCCGGCTCGAGCGCAACCCGCGTCACCTCTGGTGGAGTATTCGCCACTGGAACTGCCTGGGTTCGGTACGGTTGGCCTTGGGTCTTCCCGTCAGATGGAATCACCTCCACCGCCACAGAATCGCCCTTCTTGAGTATATGTGGCTCCAACGTGAGCCCGGTTTGTCCTTCGATCGGATTCCCGTTCACCAGCCATTGGTGGCGGAACGTCACCGCATCGCGATCCGGGTCAACCGCCTCTACTTGGACAGACACCGGTCCACTGAGCACCAGCGGACTGGGCACAATTCTCGCTGACTGGACGGCGGGCGGGCGATTGGTCTGGGAACTTCCAGAGGCCGTACCTGATTGGGACGATTCGGACGTGCAGCCGATGATGAAGGCTAGAGGGAAGAGACTATAGACGAGGGGCAAGAGGATCATGCTCCTCTCGCCCCTTGCCTCTCGCTGATTGCAGATTCTCAATCTCGCTGATTGATCCATGAGACGTACCGGCTCGTGACCCCCGTAGCATTGATACAGGAGGAAGTCAGCGCACCGGAGCTGGACTGGATTACGCCCGTCACCCCCCCTTGACAGCCACCAGCGCTGCCAGCAGCCCCGCTGCCTCCAGTTCCCTGGGCCCCGATGTGAACAGCCATCGCAGATGGCATCCCACCGCCGGTACCGAGTCCGATCGACCGGTTCACGTTTGTATCGCCACCCGACGCCGTCGTTCCAATTATGGGGCTCATATAGGCGCTGCCCGTCTGGTAGAACAGGGCATAGAGATAGCCATTACCACCGGCTAGACAGATATCGCTGTCCGGGACGAAGGTGGGGAAAAACACAATCCCACCGAGCAGTGTCGGGCTGCTCAAGGTGCGCTCTCTGGAAGCCGGCAGCGTCGTGTACCACCCGTCCTTGGATTGGACCAAGCCTTGCAACGTTGTCGTGGCTGATCCTAATAGAGTGGTGACGCCGGCGTTGTTGGGATCCGTCACCTGGTTGCCTGTGCAGACCACGCAAACGGTTGCGCTCGAGACGTTCACAAGATCGTTATCGTGGCAGCTGGTGCTGCTTGATTGGGTACAGTATCCACTGAGCACCGAATCCTTGATCCCAAAGAAGTGCTGGGTATCAGTGTTGGTCTTGTCACCGGTGTTGTAAAATCGGCCGGTGCCGAAAAACACCCAGACCTTGCTCGAATCATCCAGAGTCAAAGCCGGGGCCGTCAGAATCGGCCCAGGTTCAAAGGTCGTCCCGCTCGGTGGGAAGGAATCTAGCATCTCGGTCGGCACGCGGTTGCCGCCGGACGCGATTCCCCATGCCGAGGGACTGGTGCTCCCGCCGAAGGGGGCTGCGGAACCCATGGTCAGGCGGTACATCTTGCCTCTCCACGGAAGGCTTCCGTCGTTAATCGCTCGTCCGACGTAGGCTGCATCCGTCCGATAGTCCAGGTCCTTATCCAAGGTGACCAGGTCGCCCATCCAGGAATCGAAACTGCCGACCGGCATGATGGTCACGAAGCTATTGCTCAGGCCAGGACCGGT